>DASYIO010000056.1:0-9492 GCA_035997465.1 Minisyncoccota bacterium
TATCTCATTGGTCTTGCTAGGAGTGGCATCACTTGTGGTCTCTAGGATAGTGTTTTTGTTTATTAACGATCCCGAGGGTCCAAACCTGGTGGTAGTTATAGGGTTAGCGGTGATTATATTTGCAGTGTCCTTGGCGGTATATGCATTGGTTCGGCGCGTAACTTCTTAAGGTAGCCCGGGTTTTATAGGTATCATGTTTAGAAACAAGAGTTTTTGGGGGATTATTTTGGTGCTCGTAATCGGAGGCGTGTTTGTGGCGTACAAGGTATATGCAACAAACTTGGCCCACACTACTTTTGAGCGGTACTACGCGTTTCGAGGCTGCGCTCAGCTGATAGATAAAACAGATACGTACGGCGACTGCAAGACCGCAAACGGTCAAACTATCAAAATAGTCTTGATCGACGGCAAGTGGTATTTGGACGGCGACGGTCCGGGAGTTTGGTAGTCTTTTTTGCAAAAGCAAAGACGCCCGGAGGCGTCTTGTAGTTGAGCGAGCCTCGAGACTAGTCTCGAGGCTCGACTATTACCTCGATGAGGCTGGTGTGCTTGAGCATGGCTTTGAGCGGGTTTACGAATACCTTGGGGTACAGCCTCCGGCGTCCGGCAACCAGGATGCAACCATGCGAGCATGCAGCGCCAACGTGGATCTGCATATTTTCACGTATGATCCGGCCTTGGCCCACGAGCCCCTTGGTCTTGTGGTACTCGGGCTCAAAGAACTCGACACGGAATCCTTTGGAGACGCTCATCCGCACAACCCCGACGTAGGGAGTACCCCCGCACGGAGGACACTCGCCGTGCTCATCATAGCGGTTGCCCTTTGGCTTGCCATGGAAGATGGTTGCGGATGAGTCCCGTATTACCGCAAAGTTAAAGCAGGCCCCAGTCGGAAGACAGAGGGCAGAGGCCGCATATGTTGGAACCAGGGCGGTCCTGCCTTTTTGCTCAAGTTGCTCGTAGAGGAGCCCCTTGCCCCCTGTGCGCTGCCCCGTGATGGTTATCCTTATCATTTGACCCCCGAGAAGAACTGGTTGCTGTTGCCGAAACTATACACGGTAACTACCTAATTTGTATATTGGTTGCATACCTTTGATACAATTGAGCCATGCACACGCTCCCGGCCGACCTAAAGAAGGCTGTTGTATCAAATAAAGCGACACTTGCTGTGTGGGACGATATTACGCCCTTGGCGCGCCAGGAGTGGATCTGCTGGGTCATATCGGGCAAAAAACAAGAGACACGAGGCGTCCGCATCAAAAAAGCCGTATCAAAGCTTAAAGGCGGTATGCGCCGGCCCTGCTGCTGGGCTGGGTGCCCCCATCGTTAATACCCGGCTGCCTTGCTCATGTATTTTGTATATATACTCGAATGCAAAGACGGCTCGTTATACACCGGCATTACTACTGACGTTGCCCGCAGACTGGCCGAGCATAAAAGCGGCGAGGCGAGCCATTACACGAGTGCCCGGGGCGCTAAGCGGATGCGCTATAAAGAAAAGCACCCCGACCGCTCATCGGCCTTAAAAAGAGAAGCTGAGATAAAACGCTTAAATAGGGCCGAAAAACTCCATTTAATAAAACAGATGTAGAGACATATTGTCCCTGCTACAATAACCTCATGCGGCATACACATACGGCCCTGCACTGGATAGTTGGCATACTAAACGAGCTTAAGGCCCCCTACGAGATAGACGGCGGGATGGCTGCCGAAGCCTATGGTGTTAATCGCGAGCTTGCCGACATCGACATAAACGTCTCAGAAGAGGATTTTTACAAAATAGTGCCCAAAGTGCACGAGTACATCCATTTTGGCCCGGCGTGGTACCGCGACGAGCATTGGGAGCTTTTAATGATGACTATTAAGTACGCGGGGCAAAACATCGACATAAGCCCCGTCGAGCAAATGCGCTACTTTGACCACGAGGCGGGGCAGTGGGTGCAATTTCCGACCGACCTGAGCGAGGTCCGTGTTATGGAGTGGGACGGTATGCAGCTGCCGTTTATAAACGAGGTCAAGCTTATGATCTACAAAAAACAGATTAACCGTGGTGTGGACAAAAAAGATGTAACCGGGATGCTCGAGCGTCTCACAAACACGTCTAAAAAATCGCCCTGATGAAATTCCTTATTATTTCTCCCGGCAAGGCGCACGACTACACCGTTGCCGACGGCATTGCCGAGTACGAAAAGCGCTTAAGCAAAACATGGGCCTTGCAGTGGGCGCACCCCAAGAGCGGGGATAAAGAAAGCGAGGCCGCAGCTATTTTAAAACTAATTAAAGCCGGCGACCATGTTGTGCTCTTGGACGAACGGGGTCGCGATATTGATACGCCCGGGTTTGCCGACATGTTGGGCAAGCAGGTGCAGTCGGGCACTAAGCGCCTGGTATTTGTCATCGGCGGGGCTTTTGGCGTTTCCGACGAGGTTGCAAAAAGGGCAGACGCGACCATAAAACTATCGTCTCTTGTATTTCCGCATATGCTGGTGCGGCTAATCCTTTCCGAGCAGCTGTACCGGGCGCACTCTGTACTGTCGGGCGGTAAGTACCATCACGAGTAGGCCGTTTGCTATACTGAGCCTATTAGCCGCAAACAATACGTACGTATGCAAAAGATCACCCCGCATTTGTGGTTCGACAAACAGGCCGAGGAGGCTATCAACTACTACGTTGATACATTTAACGGCGCGCCCAATAAAAAGATCGAGTCTAAAGTAACAGGCATCACTCGTTATCCAGAAAACTCCGACAACGAGCACATGAAGGGCATGGGCGGCAAAGTCTTAACCGGTGTCTTTGACCTGGAGGGCCAGCGTTTTATGGGGCTCGACGGCGGCCCGGTGTTTACGTTTAACGAAGCTGTCTGCATGCTCATTAGCTGCGATACGCAAGAAGAAATAGATTATTTTTGGTCCAAACTCTCCGCACATCCTGAAAACGAGCAGTGCGGTTGGTGCAAGGACAAATTTGGGCTGTCGTGGCAGGTCCACCCGGCGCTTATGGACAAGCTTATGGCCGACCCAAACCCGGCAAAAGTTAAGGCTGTCATAGATGCCTTTATGCCGATGAAGAAGATGGACATAGCCAAGCTCCAGGCTGCGTACGATGCCGCGTAATGGTTAAAACAATCTTTTATTGGGGTAGCATGGCCGTGCTTGCGGGCGTTGCCGTATTTGTTGTTGCTAACGCGGCGATGATATCGGGTGAGGGGCGCTACATGTACGCCTCTGTCTCTGACGTGCCCGAGCGGCCGGTAATTATTGTCCTTGGCGCCGCAGTGTTGCGCAGCGGGCAATTGTCGGCCGTGTTTTTAGACCGCGCCAACGCGGCCATTGTGGCCTACCAAATGGGCAAGGGCAAAAAGATACTGGTATCTGGCGACAACGGCACCCCCGAGCACAACGAGGTCGACCCGGCCCGCAAATATTTGATAAGCCAAGGCATCCCCGAGGCCGATATTTATTTAGACCATGCGGGCTTTGATACCTACAGCACCATGTACCGCGCGCACGAAATTTTTGGGGTCACATCGGCGATAATCGTTACCCAGTCATACCATTTGCCGCGCTCGCTCTTTGTGGCCCATATGCTGGGTATCGATGCCGTGGGGTACCGCTCGGACAATGTGCACCTCTTGGCCCGAAACGAGATGCGCGAGTCCTTGGCGCGCATTAAGGCCCTGTGGGACGTGGCCGTACACCGTACCCCCAAGTACCTGGGCGAGAAGATACCCATTGTGTAAGTAGTGTGCTATACTAGGGGAGTCTTATAGACTAAGAAACAGCGGTCGGAGTTTCGAGCAGAACAACAAAAAATCAATGACAGGAACAATCAAAACTTTGACGGACCGTGGATTTGGCTTTATCTCCCGCGAGGGCGAGGCCAAAGACCTCTTCTTCCACTCCAAGGACCTTGTGGGCATTACCTTTGACGAACTTCGTCAGGGCGACACCATGAACTTTGAGGTAGCTGAGGGCCCTAAGGGACTCAACGCCGTCAACGTACAGCGCGCGTAAGCGCCTCTAAAAACCGCTCCGGGTAAAACCGGGGCGGTTTTTAGTTTGGCCGGGTGCTATAGTGCAACCAACCCTATGCAAAAAAAGGCCAATGTACCGACACAGCCATACGACGTCGTTGTAGTAGGCGGCGGCCCGGCCGGCATGATGGCTGCCGGCCGGGCCGCCGAGCGCGGTAAGCGCGTTTTGCTGCTAGAGAAAAATGCGGGCCTTGGTCGCAAGCTCCTTATAACGGGCGGTGGGCGCTGTAATGTTTTAAACAACAAGCCGGACCCGCGCGTGCTTTTGCCTAAGTATAAAAATGCCGAGCCGTTTTTGTACTCGGCGTTTAGCCAGTTTGGCGTTAAAGATACGTTGGAGTTTTTTAAAGAGCGGGGGATGGATGTAAAAGAGGAGAACGAGAGCAGGATGTTCCCGCAATCTAACAAAGCGCAGTCGGTCTACGATGTGCTTTGGACGTATATAAAGAAAGCTGGGGTAGAGATACACACGCATGCACACGTTGTGGGCATGACGCACGAAAAGGCAGGTGATTTGTGGCGTGTAATGCTTGCGGATAAGTCGGTTATTGTGGCCCGCTCGTGCATAGTGGCCGCCGGAGGCACATCGCGGCCCGAGACCGGCTCAACAGGCGAGGGCTTTGGATGGCTTACATCGCTTGGCCATATGGTTAAAGACAATGACGCGGCGCTCGTGCCCCTGTCGATTAAAGACAAATGGGCTGGCAAACTTGCAGGAGTGACTCTGCAAGATATCAAGCTAACGGTGTATCAGGATGGTGTTAAACAGCAGGCACAAAAGGGCAAGCTGTTGTTTACGCATGTCGGCATCAGCGGCCCCACCGTGCTTAATATGAGCCGCAGTGTGGGCGAGTTGCTGCAGTACGGCGAGGTAACCATACAGCTGGACTTGGTGCCCGGTTTGGACTACGCCATGCTTAAGGAAAAGCTGCAGGTTCTGCTGACAGAACAAAGCAATAAAAAGATAAAGAACACGCTAAACAAACTTGTGCCGTCGGCGCTGGTGCCGGTCGTACTAGAGGCAGCTGGCGTCGTGGGTGACACATTTAACCATAGTGTGCGGCACGAAGAGCGCATCAAACTTATCGAGACCTTAAAGTCCGTACCCATGCATGTAAAAGGACTTTTGGGTACCAACAAGGCGATAGTGTCGTCGGGCGGCGTGATACCCGAAGAAATTAATTTTAAAACAATGGAGTCGCGCAAGCTCCCAGGCTTGTTTGTAGTAGGGGACATGCTCAACATCGACCGCCCATCGGGCGGCTACAGCCTGCAGCTGTGCTGGACCACCGGCTACGTCGCTGGCGACCATGCGTAGGCTATTGCATCCCCAACTCTTTTAGAAACTCTTTAAGCTCTAGGCCTTTTATTTGCCTAAACTGCCCGGACTGCAGCGGCCCCAGCTTTATGTTCATCACGCGAATGCGTTTTAAGTCGCCCACCGTGTAGCCCCACGCCTCGCACATGCGACGTATTTGATGCTTTTTGCCCTCGGTCAGAATTATCGAAAACTGATGGTCGCCGAGTATTTTTACTTTTGCCGGCTTGGTGTTGTACCCGCCAATATTTACGCCCTGCTCCATGCGCGTTTTAAAACTTGGCGGCAAATGCTCTTTGGTCACCACCACGTACTCTTTTTCGCGGCCGGCCTCGGGCCCGAGCAATTTTTCGGTAATGCGACCGTCGTTGGTAAGTATAATGAGGCCTCGCGACTGCTTGTCGAGCCGGCCCATAGGGTAGAGCCCGGGGAGCCCCGAGACTTCGGCTATCCCTTTTTGGCCTGCCTCTGGCGAGTGGGTTACGATGCCTTTGGCCTTGTGGTAGGCGTAGTAGCGGTAGTCCTTTTGGCCAAACTGCGTCTCGACCCGGTCGCCCTCGGCAACCTGGCTGCCCAGCTCGGCGCGCTTGCCGTTTATATAGACAAGACCCTCCTCTATATACCTGTCGGCCTCGCGGCGCGTACAGAGGCCCTCTTGGGCCAGGTATTTATTTATCCGCATTTTGATATACTACCTTATATATGGATAAGAAATACGCCGTAGCCATTTTGGTTGTGATCGTGCTGGCGCTGGGTGCGTGGGCCCTTGTTGCGCATCTTAACGCGCTTAAAGTAGATCCGGCTGTCGTCGAGCAACTGCACTGGAAGCTGGTCGACCAAGGCATAGACCCGCAAACGATGGGCACTACGACCAAGGTATTTCTTACGGTGGCAGGCGTTGATGTCCCGGTGGGCGGCTATCGCGGCACGTGCGCGCTTGTTGGCGCTACATCGACACCGCTCCTTGCAGACGAAGTTTCGGGCGTCATATGCGCGCGCGACTTGTCTGGCAAAGAGGTTGGCATATTTAACGAAGGCGGCAAGCTGGTACTTAAAGAGGGCGATGTCGAGCTTAATGCCGACGGCTCTTTTGCCAAGCGCAGCAACTTCGTAAAGCGCAACGAGCTCTAGGCGCTTCATACTCGCTACAGGGCGGGCGAGCTTCAATAGTAAAGTAACGCATTAATACTTAATTATTATATTTAGATATGCTTATAACTATTGCGGTGATTTTGCTCGTGCTATGGCTTTTGGGACTTATAACGGGAGTGGTTATTAACGGCTTTATACATGTACTTTTGGTTATCGCTATCATTATGATACTGATACGGCTTATACAGGGCCGCAATCCGGTAGCGTAAACATCCCTTATACTGGGATAAATGCCGCTTGCAGAAGAACTCAAAAAGATAATAAGAGGCGAGGTGTTGGACGATGCTAAAACGCTGGATGCCTACTCGCGCGACGCGAGCCTCTTTAGGGTAGTGCCGCAAGTTGTGGTGCGGCCTCTGGATGCCGCCGATGTGTCGGCGTTAGTCAAATACGTTGCTGCAAAAAAGGCCCAAAACCATAAGTTAGACCTGCATATTACGCCGCGTGCGGCGGGCACGGACATGTCGGGCGGCCCCCTAAACACCTCGATTATTCTTGATGTCACGGCGCATCTAAATAAGTTGCAAGAGCTGGGCGCGGACTTTGCCGTTGTAGAGTCGGGGATGTTTTTTAGAGATTTTGACAAACAAACAAAAACAAAAGGGCTTGAGCTGCCAAGCTATACAGCCAGCCGCGAGCTCAACACTGTGGGCGGCATGGTGGGCAACAACTCGGGCGGCGAGAAAAACCTTAAATACGGCAAAACGGCGCGCTATGTAGAGGAGCTCGAGATGGTGCTTAGCGATGGGCAAGCCTATACGCTTAAAAATCTTGAGGGCGCGGCGCTGGCTCAAAAATTAGAGGAACCTGGGTTTGAAGGCGACTTGTACCGGCGCATGTCGGCACTTGTCTTAACCCCGGCCTACGCCAAGATTATCGAAGACAACAAGCCTAAGGTAGAAAAAAACTCATCGGGCTACGCGCTGTGGGACATAGGAGACGGCAAAAGCTCGCTTAACTTGGCGCGCCTTATTGTGGGCTCGCAGGGCACCCTGGGGGTAGTCACCAAAATAAAATTTAAACTGGTCCATCCTAAGCCCTACTCGTCGATGGCGGTTATATTTGTAAGCGACCTGGCGCAGCTGGGCGAGCTGGTGCCCGAGGTGTTGCGCTACAGCCCCGACAGCTTTGAGTCGTACGACGACCACACCTTTTCCATTGCGATAAAATACTTGCCCGAGCTGGCTGCTCAGATGAAATCTGGTCTTATTGGTATAGGATTGTCGTTTTTGCCGGAACTATGGATGGCGCTTACGGGTGGCATCCCCAAACTGGTGTTGTTGGTCGAGTTTAGGGGTGATACCCAGGAGGAGGCTTTGAACCAGGCGCAAAAACTTGCTGCAGAGGTCGTACATAACAAATCGCGCGTATCAGTGCGCGTTGCCAAGACCGAGTCGGCGGCACGCAAATATTGGGCGGTGCGTCGCGAGAGCTTTAATTTGTTGCGCAAAAAGATCCGCGGCAAGCGCACGGCGCCGTTTATAGACGACTTTGTCGTGCCGCCCGCAACCTTGCCCGAGTTTTTGCCGAAATTACAGGTACTTATGGCGCAGTATCCACAGCTTACCTACACCATTGCGGGGCATGTAGGCGATGGGAACTTCCACATCATCCCGCTCATTGACCCTAATGACCCGACCATAGGCCGCGTCATAGACGAGCTGTCGCATAAGGTGTACGACCTGGTACTTTCCTACCACGGCTCGATAACCGGCGAGCACAACGACGGGTTGGTGCGTACGCCCTATGTGGAAAAGATGTTTGGCCGCGAGATGTACGCTCTGTTTTTGGAAGTTAAAAAGATATTTGACCCGCACGATATCTTTAACCCAGGCAAAAAGGTGGGGCTAACCTACTCGCAGGCGCTGGCCAAACTCGATTTGCCGGGAGCCCCTTCACCAAAACAATAGAGCGTACTTAGGTATACTGGTTGTATGAAAATAACCAAATTGGGCCATTGCGCCTTGATACTCGAGGTCGAATCGCCCACAGGCGGAACTTTGCGGATTTTGACCGACCCGGGCAGCTTTACCATCGAACAAAACGTGCAGACGGAGATAGACATCATACTTATCACTCATGAGCATGGAGACCACTTTCATATCGACTCACTCAGAGAGCTATTGGTTAAAAATCCTAAGGCCGCTGTCATTACCAATCAGGCCGTTGCGGCGATAATACAAAAAGAGGGGATAGGCGCTGTTGTCTCGATCGTGGGCGACGGGCAAGCAATGGACGCCAATGGTGTGCGCATCGAGGGCTTTGGCAGGCTGCATGCCGAAATTTATAAAGAAGTGGGTCGGGTCGAAAATACCGGCTATATGGTGGCCAATAAATTTTACTTTCCGGGCGATGCGTTCCACAATCCCGGCAAACCGGTAGACATCTTGGCCCTGCCTGCGGGCGGCCCGTGGATGAAGGCCTCTGAGTCTATCGATTTTTGTTTGGAGGTTAAGCCTCGCGTGGCCTTTCCTGTCCACGACGGGATGATCCGCCCCGAGCTGCGCGCGTTTTTAAGCTACGGCATGTCCAAGGGGTTTCTTGAGGCTGCAGGCATCCAGTTTGTACCGCTCCCCGCCGGCGAGTCGCAGGATTTTTAGCTCTAGATTTGTGTACCTTTTTTAACCAAAGAGGGCTAGAATAGGGGCATGGATATTCTGACTGCACTTGTGGGCGTGCTCATACTTTTGGCACTTGGCATCATTGCTATGCTCTACCGCATGCAAAAGGGTAGTAGTGAGGCGCCGCAAGACACACAGTCTATGATGCTGCTACAAAACCAGTTGGCCGAGCTTACGCGTGCCATGGACTCTAAGCTTGGCGAGGGCAACAAGACGATGACCGAGTTTATGACCGGTCAGCAAGGTCAGGCGCGCGAGCTTATGTCGACTATCTCTAAACAGGTGCAAGACCAGCTACTCGAGGTTGTTAAGGGCGTTGCCGAAACTAAAGAGTCGACCAAGCAAGTGTTGACTGTGGCCGAGCA
>DASYIO010000057.1:0-1760 GCA_035997465.1 Minisyncoccota bacterium
ACCCAAAAGCTGTTGGTGATCTAAAAATAAGCAGACGTCCGACTTTGCAAGCCTTCGCACTACTAGCGGCCGAGGCAAAAGAAGAGCTGGAGAGTCGCGGGAAGAAGGTCACCATAAGCAGTGTCTCATTGGAAATAAAAAGGCTTGGGGGTTCCACGCCGAAATCCAATATCGGTAGGCTTAATCGGCTTCCTTGGTTAAGAAAAAAACTGGACCTGTAGATGGCCGGCGGGAAACCGCCGGCCTTGGTAGTTTTAGGTATACTGGGAGCATGGCCAAAAAGGCGGACAGTCAGGAGAGGGCGCCGGTAAGCCTTTATCGTGCCTATCGACCTTCGAACTTTGAAGAAGTGCGCGGGCAAGAGCACGTGGTGGCGGTGCTTAAGGCAGCTGTAAAAGACCAAAAGGTCGCGCACGCGTATTTGTTTGCCGGCGGGCGCGGCACAGGCAAGACAAGCATGGCGCGTATTTTGGCGCGCGCCCTTGGTACAGACGAGCAGGATATTTATGAGATGGACGCCGCAAGCAACCGCGGCATTGACGAGATGCGCGAGCTACGCGAGGGCGTCTCGACGCTACCGTTTGCGAGCCGTTACAAATTTTACATAATCGACGAGGCGCATGCGCTGACCAAAGATGCCTGGGGCGCTTTGCTTAAAACGTTAGAGGAGCCGCCAAGCCATGTGATATTTGTGCTTGCAACGACCGAGCTTGATAGGGTGCCCGAAACTATCATCTCGCGCTGCCAGGTTTTTAATTTTAAAAAACCCTCTCTTGAAATACTAAAGAAATTAGTACGAGATGTCGCGGCTCAAGAAGTCCCAGGAAATAAGAGTTTTGGCCCAAATATTGCTGAAGCTATCGCTTTAATGGGCGACGGGTCTTTTAGGGATACGCTCGGTATCTTGCAAAAAGTGCTCACGGTTGAGTCCAAAATTACAGAAGAGGATCTTATCAGGCTTGTGGGGGCGCCTTCAGGGGTGATAGAAAGGGATTTTATAAAAAGTATTGCCGATGGCAAGCTCGACGTGGCGGTAGCCCTTGTTGAGGAGCTGGTTTCTAAGACCGACACCGACTTGAAGATCTTTACGTTTTTTGTGATAAACAAAATTAGGATGGTCTTGCTGTTGAGATTTTCGCCCACGATGGAAAAGCAATTGACAGACGAAAACAGCGAGGAGCTAATCAATTTTTTGAAAGATATCGCAAAGACAAGCAAATGTATTAATTCGAACCTTTTGTCTGAATTGCTACGCGCCTACATGGATATGGGCAAATCTCCTTTGCCACAGATACCACTTGAGCTCGCGCTTTATAGAGCGCTGGGAGAAGTTTAAGACAACCTCGCTATTAAAAGGGCTGAGAGTAGCAGGACAACGATCATTGCGCCAAAGGCGAACAAGGTCGAGAGAAAAAGCTTGATGCCCTCTTTCTTTTTGCCCTCTAGTATAAGAAGCAGGGGATTGTAGAGGAATACATACGCCATTGCCGCCGCAGAGAACACAAACAGCGAGAGCATCGCAATTGGGATAAGTATGGTGTTGTCGAGCGGGCCGTCTACCACCGGGCCGTAAAAGAGCACGCTGATGAGCGCGGCTATGTAGGCCAGCGCCGCAAGCGCGTTTATATAAGGATTTTTGGTCATGTCTTTGTAACCAGTATAGGGCAGCCAAAGTTGCCTCGGGCATGCAAAAAGCTTGATTTTTTGCTAATCTTAGGGCGTATTAGGAAACGTTCCTAATTATTTGGGGGATCGTCTAA
>DASYIO010000058.1:0-25769 GCA_035997465.1 Minisyncoccota bacterium
ACCACCGCACGCATTCGCCTCCGGTGTTGTATCAATAACCTTGCCGTCGGAGTCCAAAAGCGATATCTGCGACGCGCTAGCAGTTAGAGGCCCAAAATTAGCAACTATATCGCGGGGAGGACTGTCATCGCGGATAACGCCCGAGGTGCGCTCTACAACCACAAAGCTCTTGCCCGATATAATGCCCGAAAGAGGCACGGAGGTTGATGTATCAACAGATATAGAGGTGCTAGCCAAATCGATGTCATCCGATGACGCGTTGTACAACTCTATCCACTGGTCGGCAGAAGATGTATATGTGCCGGCCCAAGCGATCTCGTTGATGACCACTTTGCCTGCAAGCGCTGACGGCTCGGTCGAAGTTGCCGCAGGCGGGGTCGAACTGGCGGTAGGGTCAGTCGTTGTGGCCACCGGATCAGTAGAGCTGGCAGTAGGGTCTGTCGTGGTTGCAACAGGCTCGCTTGTCGTTGCTAGCGGGTCGGTTGTTGTAGCATCGGGCTCGTTTGGTGATAGTTCAATATCGTTAGGGCTCGAAGAACCGGACCCACTGAGGTAAGTAATCTTTTGCGTCGATGTAGGGGCCTCGGGTGTCTGTGGCACAGGAGGTACAGGCTGGTTAAAGAAATCTGCGCTCGCAACTGCCGAGCCCTGGTTGCCCAACAAGTCCTCGAGATCTTCTTTAGAAAGACTCGAGCCGTAGAGCTTATTTAAAATATCGAAGTTGGTTGGCGTGCTTTTGGAGTCTGCGGCATGAGAAAGCCCCACTACCCCACCCACGGTAACGCCAATATCGCTCGCTATTTGTTTGCCCAATCCAACGGCGCTTGCGACCGTAGCCCCCAGGCCGTTAAACGCTCCAACGCCTGCGACATATGCGGACTCAATGGTCGAGAGCCCGTAGTCGCCTACTAAGACACCAGTCTTATGGAGCAAAGAGCCCGACGGTGGAGTAAAACATTCGTCTTTGTCCCCGCTCGCAGAGAGTTTGGACAATGCGCCTTTTATATCTCCCACAATAGTGTTGGGGACTTTTGCCAGATAGGTCGGCGCAAAATAATGGCCCCACTCGTCGTCTGTAGACGGAGCGATGACCACATTGGGTGCCAGCGGGAGATTGATGCCGTAGAGTACTGGCTCGGATAGCACGCCGCGGCGCACCGCGTCGATCATTTTGTCGTTGGTCGAGGTAAGGTATGTGCCGTTGCCAGCAACGTAGTTTGCGGGCGAAGCGATGTTGTAGACCGCGACGGAGTCTTTGGACACGCCGTGAGCGATCAGATACTTATAAATCTCATTGGTATAAAAAGCCCCTTGCGAGTGTCCGACTAAAAGGACCTTTTGAGTCTGGAGCTCTGTGTAGAGCTGGTTGAGTATGGTATCCAAATCCGCGTCTTCATGAAAATCGTTATTATTCCAAAATTGAAGCTGAACAAAGGATTTGAGGAGGTCATCTAGACCACCGAGCTCACTAGGATTCAGGCCGTTTTCAGTTTTTACTGGCTCTCCATTAAACGACTTCCCTAGATAACCCTCCAACATCTTTTGGTCGCTTTTAGCTTTCTCTTCTTTGCCTAAAATTCCATTGACATAAACGACCGAATATCCAATCGGACTACAAACGGAAGCATGGGTTTCTAGCGGCAAGAAAACACCTAGAAGTACAAGAATACTGCATGAAACCATCTTTCTAAATCTCATACTTAATTGACTTGGATTGAAACATCCACATCACAGGCTTCTCCGGAAGCACTGCCGAAACTTGTAGCAAAATCATCCACCTTGTCTTGCGTCGTTTTTCTCTCCGGTGTATTAAATACGAGATCTTCTACTTCCTTTGTTCTAGCGCCAGTAACTTCCCCAAACTTTTTTAAATCATCACGTGGGTAAGTCTCTGCGATGCAGTAGCTGGCCCTACTATCTTCCTCCGCAGCGGCTTTCCAAGTTTCTGTATTAAATACATGAGTCAGAAATAATTGCTCGGTCTTGGCGTACTGATACATCGCGGCGGTGACTTTGGCCGAATCTTTATGATTGTTGTAGATAGCTATTTCTACATCGTCACGGATGCCGTTGTTGTTGGCGTCTATACCAGCAAGAGTTTTATCACTCTCTGCCTTGTCCGGGACAGGTGGGAGACTGCCAAACACGTCATCGTGCGTGAGTTTTTGGGCATGGATATAGGCTACCGCTTGGTCTGTCTCGTACTTTTGCTTACCCAATGGCATCCCAACAAATATAAAAAGAAGTATAAAAAGTAACAGCAACACTAAAATAGGCCATTTGACCCATCGCCACAGGGTATGAAGCCCGGATGAAAAGCTCATAATAGAGAATTTATCAAACTACTTCTCTTATCACAATAAACCCCCTGTTTATAACCCTGGGCAGGTAAAGATAAACCGGTGAGAAATAAAATATGTCCACACGGCAAGGGCGAGGGCTACAAAGACTTGGGCTGCTATATACCAAACGTGTGCAAAGTCGACCAACACGTACATCGCAACTACGTTAAGGACCGCGTTTAGGCCTTGCAGGGCCAGGTACCAACCCGCCTGGCGGCCGACCGCTGCATGCGAATCTTTAAAGGTCCACCACTTTTGCGCGGCAAAGCTAACCGTAAATGAGAGGACCCACGCAACAACTGTCGCGTAGAGATACCACCAGCCAAGCCAGTCTACAAATACATAGAGCAGGGCTATATTTACGGCAAAGGCGAGAGCACCGGACATTATAAATCGCGCAATGCGCCCGGGGTTGCCCGAGGATACCGCAAGGAGTGTTGTAGGAAAGTCGCTCGCACGCAGCATCGCGCCCTCGCGTGCGCGCCAAGGCGAGTAGTGCCAGTCTGTGTCGCCCGTCCATTGTATAAGCTCGCCGACAAGGGCCTCCCCGGGATGCGTGCCGACCTCGGCGCTGCTGCCCCACCCTGCGGCAAGCGCCTGGCGCACATTAGATGTTGTCAACCGGCCGCTCATGAGCGTCCCTACAAAAAAATCGGGGTGCGTTAAGCCGGCAACGGCAAAGTGTTTGCGCGCGCGACGCGCCAGCATATTGAGGCCGGCATGCCGGATGACTCCTTTTGGATATTCGCTCCACGACTGCGCATCCCAAAAAAACGGCTCGTGCGGGAGCCGCGCAGAAACAAAGCGGTACCGCGCATGGAGCTTGCACACTATGTCGCGTACCAAGGGCGTCATGTGCACGTGTTGGTGGCCATCGACACACAGCGGCCGGCCGGGCACTGCGGCACGCACGCGCTCTACTTGGCGAGCAAGCTCGGCGCTAATCTCTTGCGCAAGCGCTTGGCGCGTTTTTTTGCCCGCTAAAATGCTGTAAGCAAAAAGTCTTGCGGGGCCAAAACGAAAGCGCCCGCGCGAGTCGAGCAAATGCGGAGCCTTGTGGGCCGGCGTAAGCGCCGGGCCTTCGGTAAGGTTAAGGTGCACAGACAACCCAAGCTCGGGGCGCTCAAGCAGCCGGGCCACTGCGTAGTCAAAAGCCAAACCGTTGGCGAGCAAGCTTACATGATTAAGCGCACCATGGTCTGCGGCCTTAAGTATGGTGTCGGTAACCCCGCGCGTAAGGCCAAAATCGTCTGCGGTGATTGTCAGGCGCGGGGTCATACACGCTCAGGAGGAGTAAACCCTACTGCGTCGGCAACGATGTAATGGGGTCGAGCCTTTACCTCTTCAAAAATGGCTCCGATATACTCGCCGATGATCCCCAAAAACATGAGCTGGACTCCACCCAAGACAGATATAAGCACGATGACCGTCGCCCATCCTGGCACCAAGGTCGCGCTCCCGAAAAAATATTGCACGACTGTCACAAGCGCGAAGATAAAACCCAAAAGCGCAAAGAGCCCTCCCAAAAAAGCCGCGGCCTGCAGAGGTTTGCGGCTAAAAGAAATAAGCCCAAAAACCGCAAAGCGCATATTTTTTGAAAGCGAGAATTTGCTCCTACCCGCGAAGCGGTTGCCCGCCTTAAAAGGCACGTACGCGTGGCTAAAGCCCATCCAACTTATAAGCCCGCGCATAAACATAGTGCGCTCGCGCATGCGGTCTCTTAAAAGATCGGCAACACGCCTTGATACAAGCCTAAAGTCGCTGGCGTTGCGCGCAATGGGCACATCGGACAACAGATTGAGCGTGCGATAAAAAAGCGCCCCCGCCGCCAAGCGCAGAAACCCCAGCTCATCTGCCTCTTGGCGCACAGTATAGACAATGTCATGGCCCTTTTCGTACTCAGCAACAAGCGCCCCAATGAGCGCCGGCGGATGCTGCAGGTCGGAGTCCATAGTAATGACCACGTCGCCCTGAGCGTGGTCGATGCCGGCCAAGAGTGCCGCCTGGTGCCCAAAGTTGCGCGAAAAGTGCAGGACCTGGACATGCGAGTCTTCTTTTGTGAGCTCGGCCAGCTTTTGGCGCGTCCCGTCCGTGCTCCCATCGTTGACCAAAAGGATTCGCCACTCGTATGCAGAGAGGCGCTTAAGTTCGGCGGCAAGTGCCGTATAAAAGGTGCGTATACCCTCGGCCTCGTTGTATACGGGGGCTACGACTGTAAGAAGCTTCATGCCTCGTATGGTATCGCGACTTGAGCGCCCGCGCTATGGCACGCGCACTACTATATAGCGGCTGGTAGTTATCGAGTTTTTAGGAGATTTAAACGAAGTGGTGGTTGCAGTGTCGAGGAGTATGGCGAACTTGGCCCCCACCTGACGCACAAAGGCAAAAGCCTTGGCCGGATTGCCGCCTTTAAAAGCCTCGCGCTGAGCCTCAAGACGTGTATACCAATCTGTAAGGTCATCGCGAGTCAGTTGGGTGTAGGCCGCGCCCTCTTCGTTGGTGACGTAGAGATTTGCCCGACAAAAGAATCTAAAAGCAAAGTTACCACTTATGATCTCGTCGTCAGGCTTAGCACCCAAGCGCATAAGGGCGTCGCACGCTTCTTGATACTGGGCGGGGCGCGTGGCATCTGGAGCACCGGAAAGCGCCTGCGGGATATAGGCCCTTTCGTAGTCTTTGTACCCAACAACATACTGCGCTACCTCAAATCCAAACGAGGAGCTGAGAAGGCCCGCTACTACAAGCACAACAAGCACGGCGACTTTAAAACGCGCGCGGCTCGCACGATACCAATGCCAACCCGCGTACACTGCCGGAATAAGCGCGACAAAAAGCCCAAAGTAATAAAACTTAGCGATGCGGCTCCATTGCTGGAAGATGTACGGAGCACCGCTATGCTCCATAAAATAAAAGTTGATACCCGGCAGTGCGACCGAGGCGACAAGCGCCACAACGGCAACAGAGAGACCCCACACGACAATTGTTTGGCTGTGCGGCATAGGATACGCAAGGCGCACTGCGCGCAGGCGAGGCAGCGCATAAAAAGCAAGGAGCACAAGTACAAAAAGAGCGCTCACAATGGCCATGTGAGGCCACCACAGCAGCGACCCTTGGGGGAAATCCCACGCGTTGCGCAGCAACACCGCTTGGATGTAGGTGCTTGAGGAGGCGCCGACAGCAGCGCCCGCAAACAGGCGAGCAAATACTTCTACAAAAAGATATGCGCCCCCAAGCACGAACGTAATGCCGCACACCAGCACCTCGACCACAACCCTCCACAGCGCGCGCCGCTCAACAATGCGCGCAATGCCAAGCGCGAGTAACGACGCAAAAGCAAACAGCATTACTGTTACTGGGTGCAAAAATACGCACAAGCCGATAATGCCAAAAACGGGCCATAGCGATTTTTTGTCGACGAACCGGCGCACTAAAAACCCGGTGGCCAAGAAAAATAACGGCAACGCGCTTTGTCGGCCTATGGCGTCTCTAAATGTAAACGCGCCAAAAATCTCGAGCCCGGCCGCAAAGCGCGGCATTAAAGCCACGAGCGAGAACAAAAGCGCCGGCACCCACGGCAGCCACAACATCCTAAACATCGCGTATGCGCTAAGGCCTGTCACCAATATAAGTACGACTACATATATCGATTTAAAAAGATCGTACCCAAGGGTGCCGTATGATGCGAGCAACACTTTGGGGTACAGATACGGGCCGTAGTCGTCTCCATGGAGCATGTAGGCGTCGGGCAAGTTGTGATCGCGCGCCTGGAGCGCACCCGTCATGTAGACTATCTCGTCGCTACTTGGCCCTGCGTAGGGTGCAAGGTAGCTTACCGTAAGGCCAGAAAGAGCCATGAGCACGAACGCTCCGACGACAATAAAGTATGTGTACGATGCTTTCATGAGTATTAGCGCACGACACGCGCAACGCCCTCTACCTTAACGCCAAAGGCCGGCAGGTGGCGAGACACTACTGTAACATTTGCGCGCACGGCGGACTCCCATGTTTGCAAAGCCTCGTCGCCCGCAAGTGCGCGCGGATGCACCACATCGCGCGGTCCATGAAAGCGGTGGAAGCTCCCCTCGCTTGCTACTACTGCCCGGCTTGGCAGTATAAGCCGGCTTAATAATGCGGATACTTCGTTTGAACTAAGCGGCTTGGCGCTCAGTGTCATGGCCGCGTGCACAAGCCCTTCGTCTATAACAAGCTCGGTCTTTGTAGAGTAGCAGGACGCCTTGCCGTATTTTGCGCACGCACGCAGTGCCAAGTGGAGCGAGTAAGCACCAAGGCCACTCATATGGTGGCGAGCCACAAACGCCACGAGGCTTATAAAAGAGACTGGGTGCCGCAGAGTAAATATAAGCGCATACCAAGCCTCGGGCAACCGGCGGCGCATATCGACAGTTATAAGGAGTGCCTCGGGGTGCGCGGACAGGTACGCCGCCACGGCGGTGCTCTTTCCTCCGCCAGGGACTCCGCAGAATTCGATAATCATAATAATGACAGTGCTGGCGTGCCGCGTGCTTAGTTTATACTATAAAGCTCTATGATTGAACGCCTCCAGGCTCGCGCGTATAGGCTCTTGCGCTGGAGCGAGCAATATACAAAAACCGACATGGTCTACCTTACCCGTGGCGGCTTTTGGCTTGGCTCCTCATATGTGGCCCAAATGGTCAACGCGCTCATATTGTCGGTAGCGCTCGCCAACCTCTTGCCCAAAGAAGCCTACGGCACCTACCAGTTTATGGTCTCGATGGTAAGCATCATCGCGGGTCTTACGCTCTCGGGCATGGGTACCTCGCTCATGCGCGCGGTAGCACAAGGGGCACAAGGCACACTTGCCTACGCATTTAAAAAACAACTGCAGTGGAGCTGGGGCGTTGTCATCGCGAGCGCCATTGCTGCGGCCTATTATCTTTCGCACGGCAATACAGGCTTTGCGATAGTGTTTGTCGTTACGGGCGTCTCATCGCCGTTTTTTGCGGCGTTTAGCCTGTACCGACTCTACCTCGAGGGCAAGCAGCTTTTTAAAGAGAGTGCTATTACTGGCAGTTGGCGCCGGCCGCTGCCAACCGTGATAGTCGTCCTCACGCTTCTTATTACGCACAACCCTGTCGCTGTTGTATGCGCCTACTTTATTACACAAACGCTATCGACCGGGCTCCTGTACTGGCTTATTACGCGCCGGTATCGTGAGCCGGTACAGGAGCATCCGGAGCTCTTGGCCTACAGCAAACACTTAAGCGTCATGGGCATCATCGCGCTTGTGATGAACAACATCGACGACGTAGTGATCTTCCACTTTCTTGGCCCGGCGCAGGTCGCCGCATACTCGCTCGCGCAACTGCCCTCGATACACATCAATACCCTCTTTGGACTTGGCAGCAATATCATCTTTCCCAAATTTGTGACGCGCTCCTACGAGACGCTGCAGCAAACCCTGTGGCGCAAAGCCGGGTTATTTTGGATAGTGTGCTTAGGCAGCGTGGCGCTGTACATAGTCCTCTCGCCCATCATCTTTCATATCTTGTTCCCCGCGTATATGGACGCGGTGCTACTTTCGGATGTGCTCATGCTCACGGTGCTTTTTAAGCCCGCGACGCTGTTTAACCAGGTGTTTGCGGCCCATGGTATGAAAGGCGCTCAGTATTTTGTGCAGATAAGCATGGCCCTGGTTAAGTTGGCGGCGCTGGCTGTATTTATACCGCTGTGGGGCGTATGGGGCGCCGTATGGGCGTCGGTCGCTATGGTAGCGTATTGGGGAGCGGCGCTATCGATACTATTTTTAATGCGGAAAGAGTAACCTACACGCTATGTTTCTTCGCGCTCAACACGTACCTCAGGGCTCGCAGATACATGCCGATATTTGTGTCATCGGGGCCGGCGCAGCCGGGATATCTTTTGCGCGCGAGTTTTTAGACACACCCACAACCGTGTGCATACTCGAGAGCGGCGAGGTACAAACATCTTTTAACCGCATACTTATCGGCGCATACCGGCTTATATACCGGCTGCTTAGCCGTTTGCACATACCCAAAACCAGAGACATTATTTTAAAAAGCATTGTTGCAAACTTTGGATACGACGCGATGTATGACTTTGAACACACGGGCTTGCCTGTAGCTCATCAGTCTCGCCGCCGATCGTTTGGAGGCAGCATGATTGCCTGGGGCGGCAAGTGGGCACAGCTGGAGCCCATAGATTTTAAACAGCGCTCCTGGGTGCCTAACTCTGGGTGGCCTATAACACAAGAAGAACTTGCTCAGTATTATGTACGAGCATCAAAGAGCGTGCAGGCGCCCGACCCGACCCACAAGGAGTTTGATGAGAACTTTCTCGGGCGAGGAGTGTTTGAAACTGTTGAGATCCCAGTACAAAAAAAGAGCGCCAGAAACTGGGGCAAAACTTTGTATCGCGATTTTGAGCAGTCACAAAACATATCGGTGTATACCGGCGCGCACGTTGTGTCTATTAATAAAGAAAGTATGCACATCGAAAGCGTGTCTATAAAAACAACTGCCGGGAGTGTGTGCACGGTACGCGCCAAGTACTTTGTTTTAGCCTGTGGCGGTATAGAAAATGCGCGCTTGCTGTTGGCATCAAACATCGGCAACGAACACGACCAGGTGGGCAGATACTACATGGACCACCCGCGCGGCAAGTGCGGGACTATTGAGGCATCTACATTAGTCGACCTGTCCCGCTACTGGGGCCAGGGCACAGACGTTGTAGGATTTCGACTCTCGGACGATGTGCAAGAAAAAGAGGGTATTTTAAACAGCCACATATTTCTTGAGTCTTTGGTGTACGAGTCGTCACTGCTGCGCAAACTAAAAGCCCTTGCGCGTGGCAAAAAGACCGCGACCACGATTATAGTCCGCAATCATCTCGAGCAGGTGCCCTCTGCAACAAACCGCGTTACTCTATCGAGCGCAAAAGACACGCTCGGCATACCAAAGGCCCAAGTCGCCTGGTCGCTTAATGATTTAGATAAAAAGAGCATCGTTGTATTGCACCGCTATTTAGCGCAGCAGGTTGAGCAAGCCGGCATAGGAAAGTTGCACAGCCCATTGCTTACAGACAACCCTTCGTTTGGCGCAGTATCAGAAGACGCGGCCCATCATATGGGCACAACCCGGATGGGCCAAGACCCACGCACATCGGTAGTCGACCCAAACTGCAAGATCCATGCACTCGACAATATGTTTGTTGCAGGGAGCTCAACCTTCTCCACCGGTGGGAGCGCCAACCCAACGGCAACTATCTGCGCGCTTGCGGTGCGTTTAGCCGACCATATAAAACGTAATGTATGAAAGAAACAATCGCGGTACTCGGCGGCACCGGATTTATCGGCACCGCGACAGTAAAAAAGCTAAAAGAAGCCGGCTTTGCAGTGTCTGTCATGGCTCGCAACATCGATGACTTACCTGCTTTATTTAAAGACGAAGACGTTACGCTCTGCTGCGGCGACGTCCAACATGCTGCGGATGTGTATACGGCTATTACGGGCGCCACCTGCGTAGTAAACCTCGCCTATGGCGGCAGTGGCAGCAACTGGGAAGAAGTCTACGAAAGAATGGTCGGCGGCGCCGAGGTAGTGGCTCGGGCATGTTTGGAGATCGGCATTCCGCTCATACACGTTAGCTCGATTGCGGCGCTGTACCTAGGCAAGCAATCGGCCCCTATTACCGGCGCAACGCCAACGGACATGCACGCCGATCGCAGGCCATACGCCCGCGGTAAAGCTTTGAGCGAGAAGCGCCTACAGCAAATGCAGCACGAGAACGGCTTGCACTTATGCATCTTGCGTCCTGGACTAGTAGTGGGTGCCGGCACATCACCCCTGCACCCGGCTGTAGGATTATGCAGCAATGGGCAAGACTGCATTGGGTGGAATGCCGGACGCAATCCGCTACCTTTTGTTTTGGTTGATGATGTAGCTGGCGCTATTGTGCTCGCATGCACACACCCAACCGATGGTAAAACATATAATCTAGTCGGCGACATGCGGCCGAGTGCGCGCGAATATTTTGCTCAACTATCGCAGATACTTCGCAAGCCGTTATACTTTCGTGCTACCAACCCATACGCCCTATATTTAACTAGATTGATGAAATGGAGCCTCAGGCGCCTCATCGGTCGACCGGCAACAGCGCCATCGCTGCGCGATCTACTCTCGCTTGGCCTCAATGCCCGCTTTGACTGCAGCGACATTAAGAGCGACCTAGGTTGGCATCCGGTCGCCGACCCTGGCGTCTTTTATCACAAGGCCTTTGAATCTGCAGATCAGATTTTATAGTTTACAGCGTCTTAACGAGCATGAGCGGCTGCTTGGCCTTATACCCAGGCAGATCGTCTATAGGCTCAACGGTAAGTCCGTACTTCTTGCCCGTCTCCACGAACCAGGAAAAGGGATAGTGGAAATCGCGCTGCTGGTTGCGCGGATATATTGCCCCTGTCTTGGAGGGGAAGTAGCTCGCAATAAACTTGCTCTCGGGTCGCAATATATGACGTACGTTTTTAAATAGCTCGCTTATGTCCTCCGGCGGCATATGAGAAAGCACACTTTGAGCGTGCACATAGTCGAAGGTCTTGCCTGCTACTTCCTTAAACGAAAGATCGTCCGTAAGATAGAGTCTTGGATTTTTTATATACAACGCAGGATCGGCCTCGATGATCTCTCTCGCGTAGGCCAAAATCTCCGGACTTATATCATTGCCGAAGTAGTTGCTCGCATCGAGGTATCGTATGATCGCCACACCGCCCCGAAGGCGGCCGCACCCAAAATCAAAAAGGGTGTGTTGCGGAAGGAGGCCATGTTTTTTAAGACGTCCCAGTTGGCGCTCCCCTATATCATCTGCAACCATTCCCACGGCCCGTATGGGGTTTTTAAGGGTATCTCGGCGCATAACATCGCGGTAATAAGAGATATAGGGCTTGTTGCGGTTACGAACAAGAAGCAGGTAATCACTCAATTTTTCCTTAAGTGTCCCAAGTCTAGACATAGAGTTCACATACTACCTCAGGAAATGGGCTGAGACAACTAAAAGACCAGGAACATACTCTCCTTTTTGGATGAGAACGGACTGACACCGCTTATATAATCGTAGTATCCGGTATTGGAGTCGCCACCATTAAGATCAATATGATCAATTGCTCCTGAATTTATAAGGGTGAATGGCGTACTTTCTGCGCTCCATATTCCCGCTGTCCCATATGCATCTGTACTATATGCGGCCGTAACACGCCCAGCTCCCATGTCATAAGTAAGTCGGAATACATACCATGTATTGGCGCTATAAGTCCCCAGATCAACTAATCCTGCCCCCGATCCAAGATTTATATGTCCATTAGACATAAGGGCTATGTTAAAGCGTGATTGGTCGCCTGAGTTACGCCACGATGCGTTATTTTCATCTGTTCCAGTAGCACTTGAACGCCTCAAAGCAATATAGATTACTCCCGTGTCGCTTGTTCCAATAGGGACGGCGAGGATTCTATAAATTGCACTTACACCCCCGCTGTTTAAAGTTGCTTTTGATCCCTGATATGCGGTAGTGGATTGGACAAACGTATTGCCCGGATTAAAGCTGCCGGCAGAACCCCAATCACCGGACCAGCCCGTCCCGCCGCTCTGTCCGTTAAGCGTCGCTACTGAATTGTCCTCAAATGTCGTTTCAGCTACCCATGCCATATTTAGAATCCTTTCGTATAAGCCACCACGTCCCAAAAGCCAGCCGAGGCGTTGTATATGCAGCCGATATAGTCAGACGTGTCTTCAGTGGTGGCGGTCAGCCCCATGATATCGGTTCCAAAGCGGAAGCCGCCAGCACTGCTGCTTAGCGCAAGTGTGCGGTCGCCGCCTATTGCAGTAACTCTAATAATTACTTTTTGTCCATCCATCGAATTAGTAGGCGGAGCGATGGTGCGGTTTCCTTGTGTATTGAGATAAAAGAGGTTACCGAGAGAGGCGTCAAGCGCCGGAGCCGAGACATCGGCAAGTGCAACTATATTCTCAACAAATGCACCGGATGATCTAAAGGAGAAATCTGTCATATATTAAGTATCGCAATTACGGTAACGAGGGCAAGTGGTGGGTGGGGATAATTGTTAGCAATTAGTCTCTAAGTTTATCGACAAACTCCTCTGGAAAGTCCAACCTCCAGTCGAGCTTGTGCACGCGTATAGTTTGGTCGTTTAAGATGCGCTCGCACTCGGCGATATCACTGCCCGACTTTAAGGCGCGCTGGAGCGCGTAAGGGCCCTGCGAGCTTACCCGCGGCGTGCCTTGCCACGCGCGCCGCGCGTCTTTGTTAAGAGTGACTAAATACTCGAACAAGTAGTGGAACCAAAAATAGCGGCCGGGTTTTTGGGCAAGGCTCCAGTAGTGATGCGTATACGCCGCCCATTGCGCCATAAGATTATTACCCTGCTGTGCGGCTAAAAACCAACTTGCAAGAGTTGTCTTTGGCTTTTCGAACGCGAAAAATCCGCTTTGCATAACACCGGGCAGCCAGCTGTCGAGCGGCGCGGTGCATAGGGTTGTCGCATCGGCCCATACGCCACCGTATTTGGTAAGCAGCTCGACGCGCACAATGTCTGAGTATGCTGCGTGCGGGATATCTTTTGCGGCAAGAGACGGAAGGGCGATATAGGCATTAAGATTTTGATCTGTGAGCAGTACTACCTCCCAGTCGGAGTTTTGCCGCACCCAAGAGTCTTGGCACATGCGCACAAGTGCCGGCGCCTGCTCAAAACCTTGTGCCCAATATATCCAGATTTTTTTAGGCACCGGTTTAGGAGCGCCGGACAGCGGTCGGGCCGCCTCGGGGCCGTGCTTAGACAAACGACGGCGTACAGCACGCAAAAGACGCGTAGGCGCGCTCGTCGGGTGCTTAAACTCGACAAAAAGCCTAAACCCATACCACCAAAGCACATCCTTTGCCGTACGGGCCGTTTTCATGGTTGAATCATACTACAGTGGCCATGGACCTATTTGAGAAAGTAAAACACTCGCGCACGTTCGGCAATTTAATACGCCGCTTTTCGCTTGATACAAAAGCCGTGCTCGACGTGGGCAGCTCTGAGGGCCACTACCTGGCCAACTTTGGCCCGGGCAGTGTTGGGGTCACGATAATACCCGCACATGTCGAAGAGGCGGCTAAACGCGGCCTGCACGTAGAGCTTAAAAACGTCGAGGACCCTGCCTTTGATATGGGTCAGAAGTTTGATGTAGCGTGGGCCAACAACTTTTTTGAGCACATGAACGCACCGCACCTGTTTTTGGCCAAAATGCGCGAGCAATTAAAAGACGACGGCACCCTTATTTTGGGCGTACCCGTTATACCGCATGTGCCGTTTCTTACAAAGCTAAGAAAGTTCCGCGGCGCGTATGCCGTGTCGCACGTCAACTACTTTACGCGCAAGACGCTTGTTGAGACCGTGCGCTCGGCAGGGTGGGATGTTAAAGAGGCCCGGCTGTTTTATTTTGCTAACCCGTTTTTAGACTCGTTTCTTAATATCGTTGCGCCGCACATATACGTAATAGCGAAGCCCAAAAAAGACTTTGCCTACGCCCCCAAACGCCAACTTTCTTTAGATGGGTATCACTAGCTTGACTTTTTCTTAATAGTAGTATATAATAGTAGATGGTATGTCCCATGTCGGGATGATGGAGGACGCAATGAAAACGGGGTGCGGAGCACTCATTATTTCAGACAGGTGCAACAATTCTGGGGCTCATCCGTGGGTGAATCAAATCCAAGGAAAAGACCCCCGCATCTTGTTGCTGCAGCGCGGCTTGATGGCACCCACTTACCCGGGCTACTGGGGCGGCCCAGGAGGAATCCAGGGCGCCGGCGAGAGCCTCGAGGAAGTGGCCGCCCGCGAAACGCTCGAGGAATCCAGCATCGTCTTCGAGCCGACGTCTCTCTTCTACCAAGGGGAGCTGCCGGACCGGAAGGTCTTCTACTTCCTGGGCAGGTGGTACGCGCCCGAGCGCATCGTCATCCAGCAGGACGAGGCGATCGGGTTCGGGTGGTTCACCTTCCAGGAAGCGCTCAGGCTCTCGCTGTCGCTGCGTTATCGCGAAGCCATCACGCAACTCGCGATGCAATTCAGCTGATCGACCGAATGTTAGACTGCCGCCCGGACCTCTCCGGGCGGCGGTTTCTTTTTATAAAACCGTTGCGTTATAAAGCATAAGCCGTTGAAAAAGGGCTCCTTGTAGCGTATAACTATTGCACTACCCGACCTCATGGAGAAGACCAACATACTTGTCACCGATCCTGTGCACCCCGAGGCGCTTGAGCGCTTAACCCTGGCCGGATTTACGATAACCGAGTTGCCCGAGGCTGAGCGCGGACGCTTGGCGGAGTTTGTCGAGCCGTATCACGCGCTTATTTGCCGCACGAGCACGACAGTAGATAGAGCCGTATTTGAGCGCGCGGCGCACTTAAAATGTGTGGCCATTGCCTCGACCGGCTATGACCGCATCGACGTCGACGAGGCAACCCGGCGCGGGATCGCGGTACTGGGTTTGCCACCGCACAACAAAGACATTGACCCCGAGCACGACGGCAACTTTGTATCGACCGCCGAGCACGCGGTACTACTCATGCTCGCCGCGCTCGACGACTTGTACTCAGCTGCGCACAGCCTAAAAGATAACCGGTGGGAAAAGTCATACCTTGTAGGCACCGAGCTTGCCGACAAGACCGTAGGATTTTTTGGCTTTGGGCGTATTGCAGGGCTTGTTGCTAAGCGGCTCGCAGGCTTCCGCGTAAAGCTTATCGCCCACGACCCGTACGCCGATAAAGAAAAGGCTCGCAATCACGGGGTACAGCTAGTGTCGTTTGATGAGCTGTGCGCGCAAGCCGACATCATTACTATCCACGCGCCCCGCACTAAAGAAACTGAGAAGTCTTTTAACGCAGACGCGTTTAGCAAGATGAAAGACGGGATATTTTTAATCAATACGGCACGCTCGGCTATTATCGAGGAGGAGGCGCTCATCGAGGCGCTTAAAAGTGGCAAAGTTAAGCGTGCCGCGCTCGATGTATTTCATGACGAGCCATTGGGTATTAACCGCGATCTTATTGCCCTACCCAACGTAATAGCAACACCCCATATTGGCGGCTCGACCCATGAGGCATGGCGGCGCATATCGCTTAACGCGGCGGACAATATCATCGCCTATTTTGCAGGCGAGACCCGTAACCGCATCAATATATAATTACCGCATGAAAGCTCTCGTACTTGCCGCCGGCCAGTCAACCCGCCTGCGGCCGCTTACCGACTCGCTCCCCAAAGCTCTGTTGCTGGTAGGCGGCAAAGCCATACTCGATCACCAAATCGAGGCGCTTATTGCTGCCGGTATAACCGAGCTCATACTTGTCGTAGGCTTTGAGAAAGAAAAGATCATAAAGCACTTAAGCGAGCAAAACTACCCCATTGCGATAACGTATATCCACAACGACGAGTACCGCACCACCGGGCCCATAGTGGGAGGGCTTTTGCCTGCTGCCGGGCACCTAGAGGGACCATTGATCTTTTTCCACTGCGACGTGCTGTTTAACAAAGAGGCACTATTGGAGCTGTTGGCGCATCCGGCAGAGTCCGTAATGCTGGTACGCGAAAATCACTGGGACGAAGAGGCCGGTAAGGTACGGGTAGACGCGCAGGGCCAGGTCCGCGAACTGGGCAAACATATTAGTAAAGAACACGTTATGGGCGAGTATCTGTAAATTGCAAAGTTTGACCCAGAGTTTGTCCGCCAACTCCGCACTATTGTTCAAGAACGTGCACGCGCAGGACGCGACGGCTATACTCTAGACGCATTTAATGATGCAGTTGCGGACGGCTCTCTTATAGTTATCGCGCTCCCGTTTAAGGGAGTGGGCCTTGAGATAGACACCCTCGAGGATTACGCCGCCGCACAAGCCGCGTGGAAAGACTAAACATTATGCAATATCTACGCTCGGCGCTTAATCAACTTGCATATCAATGCTCGCGCCTTATACCGCGCTCAAAAGGCAGCTGGGTATTTATCGGCTGGCACATAGGCTCCGACATGGAGATACTTGCCGACAATACTAAGTACTTGTTTTTGCATATATCACAGCATCACAAAGACATCCGCGCCGTGTGGCTTGCTAAGGACAGAAAGCTTGCGGCGCTTTTGTGCTCGCGCGGGTATCGATCGTATTACCAATACAGTCCCCAGGGTATTTGGGCGGCCTTGCGCGCCGGTACCACGGTCATTGACGCGTTCTTTCAGCCGGAGAACTTTAGATGGAGCGGCGGCACGCGCCTGGTGCAGTTGTTGCATGGCCGCGGCATGAAAAAGAAAGGCTACAACGTACCTCCACCGCGCGCGCACGATGATATTTTTTGCCCGTCGCCGTTTATTGAAGGATTGTTGGCCCCTGTGTTTATACAAGACGCGCACATATACCACACAGGGTATGCGCGCAACGACGTATTATTTAGAAGTATAGCCGGGAGCGACATATCGGTTGATGAGCGGCTTAGACAAAAGCTCGAAGCGGCGCGAGCGAGCGGCAAGCGCTGCATTTTGTATGCGCCCACTTTTAGGCGCGGCGAAAAAGTATTTGGCCTCGCCTCAAAGTTTGATCTTGAAAAAATAGACACACGCCTCGCACCCATGAACGCACACCTGAGCATTAGCTTGCACCCTAAATATCGTGACCAGGCCAGAGAGGGGGAGTATGCCAACATTTCGTTTGTCGAAGACTCGGACATTTATCCTCTGCTTTCGTCATTCGACCTTTTTATATCCGATTACTCTTCGCTTATTTATGACTATCTCCTACTAGACCGGCCTATTGTCTTCTTCCCCTATGATTTAGAGGAGTACAGCGCCGGCGAGGGCCTCGCTTTCCCCTACGAGACGTACACGCCCGGGCCCAAAGCGTATGACGCTGATACCCTGCTTGAGCTTGTAGATAAAACTCTAGAGCATGAGGAGTATGCAGCAGAGCGCAAGCGCGTGCGCGAAACCTACTTTGTGCACGCAGACGGCAACTCGTGCGAGAGGATTACCGCGCAACTTCTTCAATAAGTGCTTCGTAGCGCGAGACGACCGTGCGGATGTCGTGCACGCGGGCGGTCTCTTGTGCAGCCAAGCGCATGGACGCCATATCTTGCCCGATCATATAGGCGAGCCCGTCGCACACGGCCTGTACGCTCGCCTCTTGTATAAATTGGCCGTTTACACCCGGCTTAACCAGCGCCTCGGAGCTTGCCGTGTGCGTCGCTAACAGGGGCAAGCCGCAAGCAAGCGCCTCGAGCTGTGCGATGCTTAGCCCCTCAATAGACGATGCGGAGACAAAAAATTGTGCGGCCGCCAAGTAAGGCACAACGTCTTTGCGATTGCCCAAAAGATGCACGACATCGCCTAATCCCAAGCGGGCGACGCGCTCCTTCATCTCACCCATGAGCCCGCCATCGCCTAGTATCGCCAAATGGTAAGCGGGGTGCGATTTTGAAAATTCGGCAAACGCCTCAATGAGCAGGCCAAAGTTTTTTTGAGGCGCCATGCGTCCAACCGATACGACAAGCTGTGCGCCGGCAGAGAGTCCGAGCTCGGCGCGCACGCCGGCAATATCAGCCTCGGCTGCTCTGCGCGCTATTGCCTCAACATCTATCCCATTTGGAATAACAACAAACTTATCTAGCGAAATTCCCTCTCGCTTGGCGGTAAACTCTTTAACCACAGGCGATACCGCAACTATGTGCGCGCTAACATGTGCAAGCAGTCTGTCACACAGTAGTTGCATGCGCGTCCTGTTGGTGTAGGTATTATGCTCGACTGCTATAGATCGGTACCCTAAACAACAACCCAAAGCCCTTACTACTGTGTTGCTAAAAAAGAGGTTCGAAAGCACGACAGCCGGGCGCTCTTGGCGCAGCACGCGGGCAAGTTGTATCCAGCTTGCCACGTCAGCAAACCCCCCAAAGTTCAGTTTGTGCACAGCCACCTCGCTGGGCAGGAGGTGATACATCGTGGGCCTGTCGTTAAACTGAAAAAGAGTGACGAGCGACACATCAAAGCGGCTACGGTCGATGCGCGACAATATGTCGGCACTCAGGCGCTCGGCCCCGCCTACCAAAAAGCCATTTATGACAACGACTACCTTAGTTTTGGCCATGGGTGTCGGCGCACAGGACGTACACATAACTTTCGGTAGCGTAGGTGTTTAAAAAGGGCACTACCAATAGGCCGCGTGTCGTAACCGCAGCGCGATGAAGAACATCAAAAAAAGAGCGCATAAACGCACGGGTGGCCTTAAGACGCAAAATGGCCGGATAGATGTCTACTACGCGCAATCCGGTGGCCGCGGCGAGGCCGCGCATCTGTGTCCTAGAAACTTGGCCCTGGTGGAGCGTCTTGGATTGCGCCGGCACCGAAGTAATCATCTGTGGATTTTTGGTAATGATGACAATGCGTCCGCCGGGCGAGAGTAAGCCGCGCATCTTTTTAAGCGCGCCTTCTTTATCCTCGAAATATTCAAAGCAACGTACCGCGACAATAAGATCGTTGCCGGCCGCCGGCGTTGACGCCAAAAAATCGGCACGCTCAAAGGTAAGACCCTGGAGCGCGGCCAGGCGCGCCTGCGCACGAGTGAGCATCTCTTGGGACTGCTCGACCAAGTGCATAGGGCCTGAAACGTGCTCGCGTATAAGCGAGGTCCACACGCCGTCGCCCGGCCCTATCTCGAGTGCCTTCCCATCCGTCCGGCCCAAAAGCGCCGCGCTCAAGGCGCGCTTTGTCTGATTGTACTCAAACTCCCGCACTGGGTCGGTGTGCCACCTTTGCTCCTCGTAAGAGGACAGGGGCCCCACCTGAGCATCGTAATACTCGCGGGCATACTCGTTGCTGAGATGCTCCCCCGATGACATAGGCCTTACTCTACCACAGACGCCCCCATCTGTACTCCTAAGGCGCGCGCCAACGACGAGAGGCTATGTTTGCCTACCGCCATCTCTCGCAGCTCCAGTCCTGCCTTCTTTTGCTCGTCTTCTGATAAGTTGAGGAGCGCCTCTAGCCTTTGTGCCAAAGCGTTGGCATCGCCCTCGGGGAAGGTAAATCTCTCGTCGACCATCTGCGCCCAGTCCTGGCTGCAGGCGACAACCGCACATCCCGAGGCGCTTGCAGTAAAGATAGCCTTGTCGAGCATGCCCGAGCCCGACGCGTTAACAAATATTTTGTGGGAGCGGTACAAGGCCGGCGTCTGTGGGTTAGGCACGCCGGGGCCAAACCGCACCAAAGGCTCAATACCAAGCTCTTGTACTTGGCGCTTGAGGCTCTCTAAATAAGGCTCATCCTCGGGCTCGGTTTTGCCGCGCATGGTCGCCACAAACGCGACACCCTTTTTGTGGAGTATCCCGAGGGCCTCTATGATCACATGGAGATTTTTGGAAGGGGAGATCCTACCTAAGGACAATATCGAGCGCTCTTCGCGCGCCTCGCTACCCTCGGGCAGACGCGCGTCGGTGCGCACACCAACAGGCATTTGCTTGGCGTTGGCAAACGAGGCCGTATACGAGTAGCGGGATGTATAAAATACTTTGCGCGTAAACTTTCCTGCCAGGGCGGTGAGCACAGACCCTTCGTAGTGATTACGCCACAGGTACGTTGGCTTGCCCAACAGCCGCCACAAAAGCCCCGCGACCAGCAAAAACTCTTGGCCCTGATGTACGAACACCGCATCGTACTTAGGGCGCAGGCGCCATGCGAGCTTGTACAAGCGCAGCGTGTAGACTAGTTTGCGCAGTGGCGGCGCGCCGTGCTCTTTGCCAAGCGAGTGCACCGACACATGCGCCGGGAGGTCATAGACGCCGGTGCCAAGTGCGATAACCTCGATATGCTCAAAATAGTGCGCGAGCTCATCTACCCACAACGGGAAGAATCCCAGCGTCGTATCGTCCCTATCCATGGTCTGACAGCATATGAGCAGTCTCATGTGGCCTTATGATACACTGCTGTCCATGAAAGTCATCCTGGCAACGCCACTCTATCCGCCCGAAATTGGGGGGCCGGCCACCTACACCAAAGAGCTCTCAGAGCGGCTGCGCGACGTGCATGCCATTACCATAGTGGCCTACGCCACCACGTCAGAAAAAATCCCGGGTACGACGCTCATTACGGTAAGCAAACGCCGCACGCTCCCCGTGCGGCTCTTAAAATATGTCTGGGTGCTTTTTAAAGCGGCGCGCAAAGCCGACGTAATTTACGCCCAAAACGCCGTCGCGTCCGGATTCCCCGCCGCGCTCGTGAGCATGGCGACCGGTGTCCCGTTTGTTATTAAGTTTGTGGGCGACGAGGCGTGGGAGCGCGCGGCCCAATTGCGCCAAACAAACAAACAGCTCGAGGATTTTCTTGCGCATCCGGAGGGGTCGCTCAAGATCAGGCTCCTTATGGCGCTGCAAGGGTGGGTACTGCGCCGTGCAAGCAAGGTCACCACGCCCTCGGCATATTTAGGCGAGGCGCTCGTGCGGGTATACCGCGTGTCTGCGGCGCGATTGGTGGTCAACTACAACGCGGCAGAAAAAGGCGAGGTCACACCGTTTGCGGCCGAGGTAGTGCCTCATCAGATCGTCACTACCGCGCGCTTGGTAGAGTGGAAAGGCATCGACGGCATTATCCGCGCCACTGCCCTCTTGGCTAAAGAATTTCCTGACGTGCGGCTCCTTATTGCAGGTGACGGGCCCGAGGAAGCTACCTTAAAAGAGCTCGCAAAAGAAACGGGCGTGGGGGAGCGCGTACAGTTTTTGGGCCGCGTGTCTCGCGCCGAGACGTGGCACATACGCAAGACCTCTGAGGTCTACGTGCTTAACTCGACTTACGAGGGCCTGCCTCATACCGCGCTTACTACCTTTGCGGCAGAGATCCCCATTGTTGCGACCAACATACCGGGTACAAACGAGGCGGTATACCACGAAGTCTCAGGGCTCCTGGTCCCAACCGCAGATGACCAGGCGCTCGCCCATGCCATCGCGCGGCTCTTTAAGGACAAGGCGCTGTGCGACAAGCTGACCGCAGGCGGAAAGCACATACTCGCAGAAAAGTTTTCGTGGGAGGCGCACCTGCGCACGCTGGAGAGTATTTTACAGTCGGTTTGCGCGGACCCACGCCACTAGGCGCCCAAAACCCTCTTTGGCAGGTGTTGTGGGCTCCCACCCCAAAAGTGCCTTTGCTTTTGAAGTATCCGCGTATGTTCTCTCGACACTGGCCTTGTTGCTCTCGCGAGTCTTTACAACTGCTTTGACTCCAATGATCTTTTCAAATAGGGCCAAAAGTTCGTTAAGCGAAAGGGGCCTGTTGTTGCCGACATTTATGATCTCGAAGCCAAGCGGTTTTTTGAGCGCTTTAATGGTGGCGTCGACTGTATCGCCCACGTAGGTATAATCGCGCTCGCGGGTGCCTCCGCCAGATAGCTCTATCTCCTCGCCGCGCAAAAGCGCCACTGCCCACTTATACGGAACCATATTAGGGCGATTGTGCTCGCCATAGGCATTAAAGTAGCGCAGACACGTAATAGGCAGCCCAAAGTTATGATGATACGCGTGCGCCAATAGCTCCGTGGCGCGCTTGGTGACACCATATTGAGAAAGTGGCCTGTCGGCTGCGGCATCCTCGCTCCATGGCACTTGAGGGTCGTTGCCGTATACCGACGAGGAAGAGGCAAGGACCGTGTTTAACACGCTCGGAGTCGCTTTGATAACCTCCAGCAGATTGACGGTGGCGACGATGTTGTTATCAACATACGGGTACGGGTCATTGACCGCCGCCCGAGTATCGGCCTTGGCCGCAAGATGCACTACGCGCGTCGGGGCCTCTTTTGCAAACAGCTCTGCAATGGCGGCTTTGTCGCGCAAGTCGGCGCGCACAAGCGTAAAGTTCGGATCGTTTAGAAACGCGCTCACGTGCTCCTCTTTAAACGCAGGGTCGTAGGTATCGTCAAAGTTATCGACGCCCACTACGCGATACCCTTCTTTAAGAAGTGCAGGCACAAGGTTGGAGCCAATAAAGCCCGCGGCGCCGGTAACTAATACAGTTTCCATTGAGTTAAAAGTATTGTAAAATATATTTGATATGGGCGCAATAGAGAACCAGGAAGCATGGGAGGAGTACCGCGCGCGCGAAATGCACGAGGTTACCCCCTTGCTTGAAGAGCTCGGCATCGTGCTTGATGAAGCCCAGGTGCACATTGGGGGCGAGCGCTATTTGATGTCGGGCCATGTACTGCACCTTTCGGGAGGCCGCGAGAGGCGCGGCAGCTCGCACAAGCTTGTGCTGACGGGCCACAAAGACGACGAGCGCGTGGTTGTTAAAACCAGCGCCGACCCGGCCGGCGCGGATGAGATCCGCCACGAGCGCGCGGCGCGCGACTTGCTGCACAAGCTCGACTTTGCGTCGCGGGCGTTTTACTCGCCCCGCGAGATACTGTTTGTCGAGCGCAACCCGCGTGTCTTGTCGGTCACAGAGTACATCGAGCAGGACAAGCACTTTATCGAGCGGCCGCTTGAGGAGCAATTCTTTTTGGCGCTGCGCGCGCTCGAGGCCCAGGAAGGCGCGCACGCAACCACGCACGCCCACGCCGCTTCGATACAAGACGTGTTTGGCATGACAGGGGCGGCCGAATATCTGCGCGCCTTCGAGTCCTTTAGGCAGCGCATCACAGTGCACGACCGCGATAACCACGAGCTTGCCGATGCGTTTGAAAAGGCCGGAGCCTTTTTGCGCGAGCACCGCACCATCATAGAGCGCTACTGCGGATTTTTGACGCACCACGATTTTTTTCCTCACAACCTGCGCGTGCGCGGCCGCGAGTTGTACTTGCTCGACTACTCGGCGGTATATTTTGGCAACAAGTACGAGAGCTGGGCGCGGTTCCTTAACTACATGCTGCAATTTAGCCCCGCGCTCGAGAAAAGCTTAACTGCCTACGTGCGCGACAACCGCGGACCCCAAGAGTACCTGTGCCTAAGGCTCATGCGGGTCTATAAAATAGGCTTTTTGTTGCAGTTTTATGCGGGCAACTTGCCCAAGACCTCGGGCAACCTCCATGCCCTTGTCCGTATGCGCATCGCTTTTTGGACTAAAGCGCTCATGGCCATGACCAACGACGCAGTCATCCCGCAAGAGGACGTAGACCGCTTTATACGCGAGCAAGAGGTCCTGCGCTCGCACGAGGAGCGCGCACGCCAGCGCGAGGTGTCCTCGAGCTCTTAGCGCTCAAAAAGCTCGCGTACCTGTACAAGAAGCGTGGGGTTGTTGGCCAGGTATACCTTTTGAGATTCTTTTGTATACGAAACATCATTACCCTGCGCGTCGCATGCGACACCTCCTGCCTCATACAAAAGCCCCAGCGCCGGGGCAATATCGAGCGTTGAAAGCGTGCCGTACACGCACACATCGGCCCGGCCTGCAGCCAAAAAGCAGATATCTAACGAGGAGGAGTTGAGCATCACGCGCTTGAGCATATGCTCGAGCGATTTGCGATACGAGCTCGCGGCCCAGTCCCACAGATCTTTTTTGCGCGAGCCGAAGCTTAGGAGCCCCTGGGCTTTGGAAAGTTCTTGCACCGTCGAGACGCGTATGGGCTTGCCGCCCAGCCGTGCGCCCTGCCCTTTGGTAAAGCTAAACAGCTCGTTTGTTACGGGATTAAGTATCGCCGCCGCGACTGGCACGCCATCTTGTAAGAGCCCCAGGCATATCGCAAAGTGCGGTATGCCGCGCGAAAAGTTAGCCGAGCCGTCAATGGGGTCGACGGTCCATTGGTAGGAGCCGGCGCTGTGCTCGCCCTGCGACTCTTCTGAATATATGCCATGCTCCGGATACGACTCTTTGATGCGCGAAAGCACATACTCGTTTACAGCCAGGTCGATGCTCGTGACAAGATCGCGCGCATCGCCGCCTTTTGTGGATACGTCAAACCCTTCTTCGCGCATCCGCAAAATTAAGTCTGCCGCCTGCCGCACTACATCAATAGCAAATGTTTCGTAGGTCATTGTCTTGTGCCGGCGTCTTTGCCGTATACGCCCTCTAATAAATCGACATAGCGGTCAAACTCGCGCAGGAGCTTGGCGTTTTTGTACTCGAGGCCGCGCAGAGCCGCAATAGCGCTGTGGTCGGTAGGGAAGGCCTCTGCATACAACTCGCTGAGCATCGCCCAGTCTTTGATAAAGCAGCTGCGCCCGGCACCGCGGCGCCGATAAACGTCCGGCGGGTCGTCCTTAAGGCTCAGGTCCATATGCGAGGACCCTATGCGCGGGTCTTTGCCTATCACCTCGCGTATCACCTCCCAGTCGCCTCCATACTTTTCGACCAATTGAAATAATACGTTTGAAAATACTATCTTTACATTAAGGTAGGCGTTGCCTCCGTACTTGATAAACTCTGCATCTCTTGCCGCAACAATACGCTCGTAAGGAGCCTTGGGCAGAATGTCCATAACTTGTTGCGCGGCGCTTTGGTGCTCGGGCGTGTCTTTGGGGATGCCTATGATGTTGCGCTCGGGGCTTGAGGCGTCTTTTGCCGCTGTGGTCTCGAGCAAAAACTCTGGCGAGTGCAATATGATGCGGTCCGGGTACTGCTCTTGTATCGACGCGGTAAGCCCCGGCGGGAGCGTTGACTTGATGACAACGATAGCGCCCGGGCGCGCAAGCGCAGGTGTGGAGCGCACGTTTGAGTCGTCGTAGGCGACCGCAGGATGCCCATCGTCGCGCAAGCTGCCCGAGGGCCTGGTACCCGCGTTGACCGCGATAAAGACAACGTCGCACTCTTGCAACTTTTCTTTATTGGCGCGGTACGGCTCCTCGAGCGCGTAGCGCACGATGCTGTAGCCGCGCTTTTCGAAATCGTCGGCGTAACTTTTGCCGATAAAGCCTTGTCCTATAAATCCTATGATCATGTTGGTATTTGAGTGTTTATGAGCGTGTCTCGCCAGCGTTTGACCCACTCGTCGTGGCCAAGCACGTTGATCTTGAGCTGCCCACGTGTCCCCGACTTAAGCACTTGGATAACCGCATCAGCAAGCTGGTCGCGCCCGGCAACTATGGCGCCCGCCTCGCGCGCGACCCCCACATCGGGTGCCACAACGCAGCAGCCCACGGCCAGCGCCTCTACAATTGACGCCCCCCAGCTCTCGGCCCAAGACGTTACTAACGATACATCTGCCGACTTGCATAGGGAAGGGGCGTCTGGCCTATAGCCTGTTAATACAACCTGGGAGGCAAGCCCCACGTTACGGGCATAGGCCAGGAGCTCTTGGTGTTGCGAACCCTCACCCGCGATAATAAGCCCCGCGCCCGGAAACTCACGCACCACACGGGCAAAGACATCGATGGCGCCTTTGGGATTTTTCTCCGCCTCGAGCCGGCCTATCCAAAACACCGTCT
>DASYIO010000059.1:0-1504 GCA_035997465.1 Minisyncoccota bacterium
GTGGACGACCCGCGCCACTTCTTTAAAGTCGGCGAAAAAGTAAAAGTTAAGATAATCGATATTAAGGACGGCAAGGTGTCCTTGTCGGTCAAAGCGCTCAAAGAAAATCCGTGGGAGGCCGCCAAAGCTAAATACAACAAAGGCGACAAAGTCGAGGGCGTGGTCATCAAATTTAACAAGCATGGCGCTCTTGCCTCTATCGAGGAGGGCATCGCGGGCTTGGTCCACGTAAGCGAGTTTGGCACCGAGGAAAAGCTCCGCAGCTCTTTAGAGCTCGGCAAGCGCTACCCGTTTACTATTTCCCTCTTCGAGCCTAAGGACATGCGCATGGCGCTCAACTTCTCAGGAGATAAGAAATAGACTAAACTCTCTTGGGAGTAGCGAGAGCCGGTAGGCATGCGCGAGTAGCAAGCCGGGGTACCTTCCAGCTCCAGACGAAAGTCGATAGGACGGACAGCCGCCCGCAAAGAGATGCGAAGCATCGGGGGCGACACCAACTGAGGAATCGAGACAATCACGCAAATCTCGTACTAACTTCGGTGGTCCACTCACCGCAAGGAAAGGATGGGTGTGACTATGGAGCCTGTGTCACGCCAACCATTGCCTCAGACGGGCCAGGTCGTAAGCGTGTAAGTGGGGTAACGGCCTACTTACTTGTATATTGCGACTCTCCTCACTTCTCCGCGCGCGCCCGAAAGGGCGCGCGTTCTACTTGCTATTTATCTCCGTCTGGGCGCGCTCGACGCTGTCCTCGACAATAAGCTCAAGCGCTTCTTGTACAATCTTTTTAACTTTTTTGAGCTTTTCAAGCTCCGGAGGGCGGAATTTACCCAACACAAAGTCGGTAATTTTCTCGGGCGCGGGGCGTTTTAACTTGCCGCTTGGAGTCGAGCCTGATACGCCGATGCGGATACGCACGTAGTCTTTGGTCTTAAGAGCGTTTTCAATCGAGCGCACGCCGTTGTGGCCGCCGGCAGAGCTACCAAACGACACTTTGACGCGGCCAAGCGGCAAGTCGAGCTCGTCGTGCAAGACAATGAGCTTTTCGGCCGCTTTTTTGCTGGTTACGAGCTTTTTTATAGGCCCGCCCGAGTGGTTCATATACACATTGAGCTCGGCGACCTTGATTTTTTTGGGCAGTTTGTCCTTTAGCGACATTAAAAGGTCCTTGCCCACGTTGTGGCGCGTGCCGTTGTACTCATGGTCGGGGTTGCCGAGCCCTACTGCGATCCAATTCATGTCATAAACATAGCACACCGAGGCAAAAACTTGCATTGTTTTTTAAGAGGCATACAATGCATGCATGCCACAGGAGAAAAGTGATTCTTTTTTCACCGAACTCCTTAAATTTGTTGTTGTTGCCGCTGTCATCGTGCTGCCGATACGGCTTTTTGTCGCGCAACCATTTTTTGTCTCCGGCGAGAGCATGTCGCCAACGTTCGAAAACGGCCAGTACCTTATTGTCGACGAGCTTACCTACCGGCTCGAGGCCCCCAAGCGCGGC
>DASYIO010000060.1:0-6066 GCA_035997465.1 Minisyncoccota bacterium
GTAGACGACATTTGAATACAGATCCATCCGATGTTGGATGAAAGAAGCAATTTGGTCAGTCTGACTTTGAAATTTGGACGAGAGCGTGGCGTTTATATCATTTTTTACAAATGTGTACAGTCCAAAAGTTAATCCGAGAGAAAGAGCCAGGACGGCAACCAGGGTTAGGGGCGTGGTCAGATTTTTCTTCATAAGAATTATCGGGTGACGCTTATCGTCGTACCGGTTTCCGCCCCCGGTGCCGAAATAGTCACGCGGTTACTGGTATTTTTTAAAATAGTGTAGCCAGTATCTGTTGTAGAAGTGCTCAGGGGGTCGTACGGCATAGAGACCAGGTACTTTTGGCCGTTGGTTAGCACGGAAAAATCGACGAGTCCTGTACACGACGCGCCGGAGCGACAAATGCTTGTGGTTGCGGTAGTGATGGAGGGTGGAATTTGGTTGTTATTGTCAATCGCATATTGATAGACCGCATTTAAAATAGTGGACACGTCACCGCTACGCTGCGCATTCCTACCCTTTGCCCTAACAGAAGAAAGCGAGACTACAATAATACTCGCTAAAATGCCGATAATAGCAATAACTACGAGCATCTCTATAAGCGTGAATCCATTTTTAAAGTTAGAAGATCTCATGAAGATAAGTATACGCTAGTTAAAGTCTCCGACTTCAGTCCAAGAAAATATGACAAGCTGCGGTATGGCGATGCTTATCTGTACCCGACGCACCGTTGTGCCGACCGTCCCTACTGCTTTGATTTTGTCGGCTGCGGCGCCTGCTGCCGCGACGCCATAGTTGCAGGTACCCTGCGCTAAAGTTGTGGTAGCGGTGCCAACAAAAGCAGAGGAGGTGACAAGTTTTTGCAAAGCAATTTCGGCGCATGCATTTGCGAGATTGTTTGCCTCTGATGATTCTTGCATCGCAATAGCGGTTTGCGCTGCGCTCACGCTCAAAAAGAGCAGCGAGGTTGAGATTACTGTGCCTATAGCCGCAAAAATAAGCACTGAAATAATAACGGCAAAGCCTTTTTGCGGGGGTGTATATTTCATTGTTGTAAGCGCCGGATCGTTGCCGAACCATAAAAGGTTTTACCGTAGATGGTGTTGGATTGTTTGGTGGTGCTGGCGTAATCAATAGTGAATTGAATTTTGATACTGCCTGAAGTGCTTGTCCACGAGAGATTTTGGAAGGATAGATTAGAGACCACTACTTGCGAGTTGGTAAGCGCTATCACGGTTCCTACGCCCTCTTTAATGCGCAGCGCGGAGGAAGAGAGGTCAAACACCGTCGGCGTGGTCGAGGATAGGTATGTGGTGAGAGATAAAGATGAAGCAGAGGTGCTGGTAGCCGGTGCGGTAATTAACTTCGCGTTACGAACAGTTTGCGTCATAAGGGTCATTGCCACGGCACCTTGCGTTTCAACCTCGTTAATGGCTTGTTCTTTGATTCGGGCGCTCTGGAGAGCCCCATAGAACGTCATAACGAGTGCCAAGAGCACGGCCGCTACTGCTATATAGATGATGACTTCGACGAGCGTAAATCCGCGAGTATAACTTTTCATGGCAGTGCGGGAGTAATAACCGTTTTTGTGGAACCATCCAGCATGGTAAAGATAATTGTAATAACTTTTCCGGTCATATCAGCAGTAAAACGAAATCGGGTAACTGGAATCGTAATTCCGGTCGCGATAGGGGTATCAGTGATGTTGAGTATGGAGCCGGACGATTGAGTGCCTGACCATACCGTAACCGCATTAAGAAGCACCTGTGTGATGCTTGCCACCCCGCTCCACGAAGCTTGTATCTGCGTGACAGTAACAGTCGAGGAAGCAACATTTTTAAGGGTCACACCGAGCATGTCTACATTGCCAACTCCAGCTGCATTTGCAGCGGCAACATTTACAACTAAACTATTGGCCTGCGTTGCAAGCAACTGAGTATTAGTGAGGTATGTCGTAAGGGACACGCTGCCATTGCGCACTGCGTTCTCGGGCCAAGTAACAGTACTGACTACTTGCTTAGTCACCGCATCCACGGGGCTCACCGTAATGCTGCGCGTAAAAATGTCTTGAGTATCGCTGGCACCGCTGGCAAACCACACGCCGCCGCTTTGGGCTAACCCGTAGGTACTATCGACTAGGTTGGAAAAACTCTGATCGCGCACGTTACGTGCGGCTTGTATTCCTTCCTCTGCAAGCAGAGTCGCGCGCATGCGTTGTCCTGCAATTTGCGTGCCTTCTTCTCCATACAGTACCGCGCCGGTAAATGCGGTCGCCAATAAAAGCATCAGCCCTGCGGCTACTATAAGCTCTATTATGGAAAAACCTCCCGGTTTAATATGTAATCGTTCCTTTTGCATTGATGAATATTACTTTGGGCGCTGTTGCACTGCTTGCGGTTATGGTCGTGGTGCCGGTGGCTGAGGGCAACCCGGTAAATTTTGTGAAATCGACCTCAGAGACTCCGCTAAAAGTAATCGAACCCGAAAGTGGATACTTTTCGTCGAAACCAGATGCGCGGCTTGCAAAAGTCGAGCCTTTAAAAAGAGTTATGGCGCCGGTCGTTGCCATGACTCCCCAAGAGGAATCACCACTTACCGCTTGGGAGAGAAGTCCTGCCCGGCGCAAAGCCTGTGCATAGATGTTTGCGGAAACTTGGATGTCGTTTTGTACTTGGAATGTTTTTGTAAGGTCACCGGCCGCCGCAATAAGGAGACCGATGATACCGATGACCACCAGGACTTCGATGAGCGTAAAGCCTTTATTGTATTTGATTGACGAGACCATAAATAGGAGAGATAACGCCGAGTGCTATGACCGCAACAATGAGCCCGACTACGACGATAATGACGGGTTCCAGCAATGCACTGAGATTTTGAGTCAGAGTGTCGAGTTTTCGGTCGTACTCCTCCGATACCCGCAATAAAGTATCCGACAATGCTCCCGAAAGCTCTCCGGCTAAGAGCAGCCGGGCGATGTGCGGCGGCATATAAGTAGATACGTGCGGAATAGCTTCGATACTCCTATAAAGAGACTGCCCCTCGTCTATATGGCTCATTATCGATTGATAAAAGCGTTTGTAGAGAACAAAGGAGGTTGAGTCCCGCAAGGACTCCAACGCTTGCGGGATTGGTATGCCTGCCCGCAGAAGGGTACCCAAAATGTAGCCGAACCGGGCAAGCTCTATCTCTTGGATAACACTTTTCGATATAGGGCTATGCAACAGTAACCACTCCCCCGTGCTCCGAGTCTTGCTATATACAAATAGAAAGAAAAACAATGCCGCAAGGATCATCAGTGCCGCCGGGACCACTACGGTACCGTAAAGGCTAAAGAAATTCCCTATAGAGATGATGGCGCGGGTAGTGAGCGGCAGTGTCCCCCCGCTACTGGCAAACACGGCAGAGAGTTTGGGAAAGACATACCACATCACGGTAAGGCCTACAAAAAAGGTTACTGCCAGCACAAAACCAGGATAGATAAGCGCACTGCGTATTTTACCGGCAAAAAGTTCTTCTTTTTTACGCTCTGCTATAACGAGGGTCAATTGCTCGGCAAATTGTCCCGTTTCCTCGCCGACGCGCAGGAGCGATATAAACCGCGGGGAAAGGAGTTTGCCGCGGCTGAGTGCTACGGAAATGGTACCGCCGGATATTACCTCTTCTTCAACCGCCTCAACGGTGCGACGCATGCTACCCCGACGCAGTTCCTCCTTAAGGGTCGAGAGCGCCTCAGTAGCTGGCATGCCCGCACGCAAGAGGAGCGAAAAATTTTCTAAAAAGAAATCTTTTTCGTGAGCCATAGTATGTTAAGCGTCCACTTTGATGACAGGTGCAGGAGGAGCTGGCCGAGCGGCGCGTTTGGGGGGAGCGGGAGCTTTAAGAACAGTCGGAGGGAGTGCGACACGAAAGAGCTCCTCAAAGGTAGTTACTCCTTCATTTACTTTCTCCAGGCCGTCTTCAAAGAAACTTTTCGATCCTTCAGCTCTTGCCGCACTCTCTATCTGGTTGGCTGGCGCCCGGGCAAGCGTAAGTTCCTGAATGGCTGCGCTTACGGTGATGAACTCAAAGATGCCTATTTGTCCACGATAGCCGCTACCATTGCATTGCGGACAGCCTTTGCCATGGTATGTAGAGACTTCCTTCTCTTTAATAAATGGAGAAAGCTTCGGAAATTGTTTGAGCAATATCTCAGCGGATATCGTCTCGCTCACTTTGCAATGAGGACAGATTTTACGCACAAGACGCTGCGCAACAATGACCATGAGAGTAGAGGCCAATAGGAAGGGCTCTACCTTCATGTCAAGCAATCGTGGGATAACCGTTGCTGCATCGTTGGCATGAAAGGAAGAGAGCAGTAAGTGCCCCGTAAGCGAAGCGTTAACTGCTATCTCAGCGGTATCAAAGTCGCGTATCTCGCCCACCAAAATAACATCAGGGTCTTGGCGCACAATAGTACGCAGGCCGTTTACGAAGGTGAGGCCACTTTGCTCGCTCACCTGTACCTGGTTAACCCGCGGGATGCGATATTCGACAGGATCCTCGATGGTCGTTATGTTGACGCTCGTATCGTTAAGGAGCCGCAGGAGCGCGTAGAGCGTGGTGGTCTTGCCCGAGCCGGTAGGACCTACCGTAAGTATCATGCCATAGGGGCGCTCAGCAAGTTCAGTCAGTTTGGCCTGGTATTCGGGGGTGAGCCCAAGCTCGGCAAGTGAGAGCGTGCGCAGATATTCGCCCAGAAGACGCATCACTACCTTTTCCCCGGTGAGCGTCGGGATAATGGAGACTCGTAAATCGGCATGAACATTCTCTTTTTTATACCGAATAGCTCCATCTTGCGCCTTGGTATGCTCATCAATCCGCAAACGGGCCTCGATTTTGATGCGGTTAAGAATGTTCTCGTATTGGGGCTTAGGCAAAGATCCTGCATCTTCAAGTACGCCGTCGATACGGAAGCGCACTATTACCTCTCCTTCTTGGGGCTCTAGGTGGATGTCCGATGCTTTGAGCGCAATGGCATCTTCGATAATCTGGCCCACTATCTCGGGCGCCATTTTCTGTTCTTTCTTAAGTATCTCCGTAAAACGTACCGAAAGTTTTTCCTTATATAAAGAGAGTGCCTGATCTATCGCATTACCGAATGAATAGCAGGCCCTGACCTTTTTGCCCCCGAGAAGTTTGGATACATCGGCAACTAGAACCGCAGTCTCAGGCACATCTGTTGCGACCAGTACTCCGTCTTTATCCTCTTTGACTAAAATTACCCGTCGCTCCTGCGCAAACTCCTTTGGTATCTTGAGCGCAAGATCACGCTCGGGCAAATTGGCAGAGAGGTCGAGATACTGAGTATGAAGCGCCTCGGCGATAGCCTCCCCCAAAAGCGGCCTGCTTAGGAGTTCTTCGTTAAAGAGATATTCTGAAAGCGCAGTATGGTGGCCATGGGCATATTCCTCTGCTTTGGCAATATCCTCGGGGCTTGCAAAGTGCCCGTCTAAAAGCGCCTTCTTTATAAAAGCGTCGTCAACCACCGCTGCAGGCGGAGGGCTGGGTGGAGTTGTTTTTTTCTCTTCCATATATTTTTAAAGAACCGGCCGAACAAGAACTACTTTAAAAATGCACTGATTCGTTTTACTATCTCCGCCAACGGCGTATCGGCTTTGATAATGTAATCTTTTGCTCCTAGGCTCTTGGCGCGCTTGATGTCCTCGTCTTGCCCCAAGTTGGACATAACGAAAGCAGGAGGGGCCTTTTCTATCTTCTTTAACTCTTCGAGTACGCTGAAACCGTCGCGCTTGGGCATCATGATATCAACAAGCAGAAGATCGTAGAAGTTTTCCTTCAGCGCGGAAAGCGCATCGTCACCGTTGTAGACAACTTGTGTATCAAAACCGGCCCCCTTAAGTTTCAAATTAAGAGCATTTGCAAGAGGTTTTTCATCCTCCGCTATTAAGATTTTTCTGACCACTTACAATCAAGTGTAGCACCTAATTACTCGTACTTGTGGTCAACAAGAAGTTATCCCCTTCCCGCCAATAGACTTATGAGGCCACCTAGGGCTTGATGTCGGTG
>DASYIO010000061.1:0-2652 GCA_035997465.1 Minisyncoccota bacterium
GTGGTTCGGCCCCGGCATGCTTGATCTAGGAAATCGCCGATTCGAAAACATGCAGCGAGTTTCTCTTGCCAGGACCTTGTGGGGCAATGAGGACCGTTCCGATGCCAGGATCAAATTTCGGCTTGCCTCCGCAATCGACGACAATAAGCTCCAGCCTGGCTGTAGGATCCGACACACTGCCGTCGGCGTCGAAGTATGGATGCCTCTCAGGTTCTTTGCCAGCCAAGCAGTCGCTTATCTGACTGACAATCCTGATCTTCCCCTTGGCAAGGGCGGCTTGGGATCCGGCGTTGCCGAGGGGATCCGCGCCAAATGGGAGACTATTTTTGGCAAGACGGAAGAGTCTGTCGAAGCTTAAATTAAGGGGCGAGCGCGCCGCGACCGCGGCGCGCTCTTGCTATTTATCTTTCAAATATTTCTTCCCTTTTAGTTTGTCGGGCAGGTAGGATTCTTTATCATAGAGTTTGTAGCCCTTGTGATAGCCTAAGTTTTTCATCAACTTTGTGGGCGCGTTGCGTACCCTCATGGGGATACTTAGGTTACCTAACCTTTTTACATCATCCACCGCCTCAAAGTATGCGTCGTAGCTTTTGCGTGATTTTTTAGACTCGGCCAAATAGGCCACACCGTGGGCCAAATTTATCGCGCATTCCGGGTAGCCTATTTTGTCGCACGCCTCAAACACCGCGTTGGCAACCACAAGTGCCGTTGGTTGCGCCAAGCCAATGTCCTCTGAGGCAAACACGACCATACGACGGGCAATAAATAACGGATCCTCGCCCGCTTCGACCATCCGCGCCAAATAGTAGAGCGCTGCGTCGCCTTGGCTGGCTCGCATGCTTTTTATAAACGCGCTTATGGTGTTGTAGTGCTCTTCGCCCTTTTTGTCGTAGCGCAGATGCGTGCTTTGTATCGTTTCTTTAAGCGCATTTAGGTCGAGCTTGCCGTAAAGTTTGTGAGCGTTTTCTACAACCGTAATGGCCTGCCGGGCGTCGCCCTGGGCCATTTGTACCAGCCAGTCTTTGGCATCTTTGTTTATCTTGGCCTTAAGCTCTTTAGCCGCGCGCTCGACTATTTTGTGCATGTCGGCCTCGTTTAGCTCGTTTAGCACAAACACCCGTGTACGGCTTAACAGCGCGCCAATGACCTCAAAGCTTGGGTTTTCGGTCGTGGCGCCCACAAGCGTAATATCGCCGCGCTCGACAAACGGCAGCAAAAAATCCTGCTGCGCTTTATTAAAGCGGTGTATCTCGTCGATAAATAAAACCTTAGGCTTATCAAACCCCAGTGTGGGCTTGCCCCGCCTGTCGCCGCCCAAAATATTTTTAATATCATCTTTGCCCGAGTCTACGGCCGACAGCTCATAAAAGTCAGCGCCCAGGGCATTGGCGTACATGCGCGCCAGGGTTGTCTTGCCGCTCCCGGGCGGGCCCCACAACAAAAACGAAAAGAGCTCTTTTTTATCCATCGCCACGCGCAAGGGCTTGCCCGCACCCACCAAGTGCTCTTGGCCCCAAAACTCATCGAGATTTTTAGGCCGTATTTTAGAGGCTAAAGGTTCCACCCCATTACTATACGCTTTTGCCTATTTTGGGGTACACAAATGGCTCAGGAGCTTGCTACTGAGCAGAGACTACTATCGTAAAGTTGGCTTTGGCAGACTTAGAGACAAGGCGCAATTTATGCTCGCCCACAGTTTTTATAGGTGCGCTTAACTCAATCGCTGACTCAGGGATTTCTAAAGAGTGCTCGGCGCGGATAGATTTTGAAATGTCGGCCACGGTAATGGCTTTAAACAACCCGCCTTTTTCTGTCGCGCGGGCAGCAATAGCAACTTGCTTGCCCTCGAGCGATTTAATTTTGTTTGTCAGCTGCTCTTCTTCTTTTGCTTTGGCGGCCTCGAGCTGGGACTTTTTCTCCTCCATCTCTTTGGCTTTCTCCTCTGTTGCGGCTATGGCGTATTTGTGAGGCAGCAAAAAGTTGACCGCGTAGCCCTGCGCCACATCGACAATAGTATTAGCCTGCCCGCATCCCCGCACGTCTTTAAGGAGTATTACTTTCATACAGTAATTCTACTCCTAAGGCTTTCTTTACCAAACTTGACAAATACAATAAGAAATGTAGATTGTATTTGTTAAGTACACCCGCGCGAAAGCGCATATCAACCTCTGTAGGACTCAATAGGAGCGGCAGATGGCAGACGGTATCAAACTGGTACTGAATATCTCAATCTTCCCCAAAGATGGATTACATTCTACCCAGTCCATCGGCAAGGTCATCGAGGAATTCCCGGTGACGGAGATTCCCAGGCTGGGTCGAGATATTGAAATTCTTCCGCAAAAGGAAAGCCTCTGGCCAAGCGTTAAGGTCACGAGGGTGCGGGAATTCCGGAATGCAAAGACGCTGCGCATTACTGAGGTCAATGTTTGGGCGAAGCTCACTGCCCAGGCACGCAGCTCCGGCTACTTTAAAGCACTTGAAGAAGACGGCTGGGAACTTGACGGTTGTTACGACAGCCCCAATGGGCTCCCTCCCTCGCTGTAAGCCCGACTGACACAGACGAGAGGCCCCGGCATTGCGCCGGGGCCTCTTCATTTGGCTTATTTTACTGAGTCTTCAACCACTGCAATGCTGCGTCTTTTTGGGGATCTA
>DASYIO010000062.1:0-4313 GCA_035997465.1 Minisyncoccota bacterium
CTCCTGGGCGGCCGTACCTACCGCCTCTGCCGGAACAGACCGGCCGCTTAAGACCGATTCTATCATCGTTTGAAACGTGCCATTGGTCGTCGTGTTATTTGGGTCGGCCCAACCACGTGACCACAAAGCCGACTGCGCGAAGGTCTCCAGAGTCGAGTTGCCAGCGGTGTTAAGAGGTATATCGCGGCGCACAGGCGGTAATCCTGTCTGTCCTACTAAAATAGTCGCGGCTTGGACACCTGAGAGGGCCTGGGCCGCTATTATTGCCCCCTGTGGGTTACGCGAGCCCCGCGATACAGCCAAACCTGTCAGATTGCCGTACGTAATGTTTGAGCTACCACCCGAGAGCTGCGGGAGTGTCGCTATGGCAAAGTGTAGGTTAGGGTTGCGCGTGGCAAGCGTCGAGGCTTCGCTGGCAAAACCCAGGTATACAGCCAAGTCGCCTGCCAAAAACTCATTAGTCGAAAGAGGCAAGGATCGGTTCCACGAGTAAACGCTTTGGCCCGGATTCGCAAAGCTTGCATAAAAACGTAAGGCGTCTGCGGCTTGGCTGTTGTCGCCAAATGTGGCCTTTAAGGCTCCTGTACTGTCGCGATTGGTTATAAAATCCCCCGACTGCATAAAGAGCGCCGATAATATTGCCTTGGCGTTTGCTATATTGCTCCAGGCACCCATTGCGACAGCGCTGCGGCTTACACCACGCCCGGCATCAAGCGTGGTCAGTTTGGGCGCCATGGTGATAAGGTCACTCCAATAGCGCGGCGGCTGAGCTATGCCCGCCGAGGTAAATAGGTCGCGGTTCCAATACATCACAAGCGGGTCAACCATAAACGGCAAGGCTAAATACCCTTGGCCGGTCAAAAAGAGCCTCCCCTCGTCTATATAAGAGGATAGGTATGTGCTCTGAGATACAGCATCGTACGAGATAGGGACGAGCTTGTCCTGCAAAACGCCCATATTGCTTTGGCTCACAAAAAACAAATCCGGACCCTGCCCTGCCGCCATTGCATTAACCAACGTCGTTAGGTAGGTGTCTGCCGGAATCTGGGTATATGTAACTTGCGCAAGCGAGCCGTCTTTGTCTTTAAGGGCACCCAAAATTCCCTGCATCACCGCATCATCAGTAGTGCCCCAAACTACGACGGCGCCTGTGCCAGAACCTCCACCGACACCTCCGAAAATCGAAAAAACACCTACACCGACTACGATGAGGACCGCAAACGCGCCGGTGACAACTATTTGGAAAAACGACATATTTTATTTCTTCCTTAGTATAAGGCCCCAATGATACTCGCCCGCGGGGATATCCTCTGCTTGGGTAAACCCCGTCGCCTCAAATATTTTTTTGGCTTCGCTAGCCCGGACAATATGGTCGGGGTGCGGGCCCAGGCCGCCGTGGCTGTCTGTCCAGTCGATAAGCAGTAGTCGGCCCGCTTTGCGCAATACGCGTGCGACTTCGGCCGCAGCAGCGTGTTTGTCCTCGATACTAAAAAGCGCATTGGCTAAAAGGGCCACGTCCATGGTCGCGTCGGGGAGTTTGGTGCCGCCCAACTTCTCGAGTGTGCCGCGCACGACCTCTATATTGTGGAGCCCCTCGCCCACAGCGAGGTTTTTAAGCCGCGGCAGCATGTCTTGATGCGCATCAACGGCCCACACCAGGCCCTGTGGCCCTGTGGCACGCGCCGCCGCACGCGCAAAAAATCCCGAGCCCGCGGCCAGGTCGGCAACGCGCGAGCCTGGGCTTATGTGCATCGCTGCAACAGCAGCCTGAGGATTAAGAAAAGAGCTCTCACTCATCAAAATAAGTATACCCCATGAGATACAACACCAATCTCACGGGGCTAACCCCATGAGATGGCTTTGCCTATCTCATCGGGGCGAAAATTAGGAGCCTCGCGAGGTTTGGCTAATTGTTGACCGCGACCGCATGTTGGGTACCGGCCGACAGGCCTGCCTGACGCTCGGCGCTGAGCACGCTAGCGCCCCACAGCGAGTACAGCAAAGTGGCGGCCGCCGCGATGGCGATAATGGCCGGTATGCCCAACTTGTTTGCTACCTTCTCGCTCATACATATATATACGCACGAGCCGCCTGATTCTTACATGAAGCCCAGTGAGGTAGCCCGCGGCAATTCTCGCGGGAGCACCTCACGGGCTGAAACCCCGTGAGATGTGGCTTAAAGCCACTATCTCTCTGGGGTGAATTTTGGGTACGAATTCGATTCTTTAATACGCTCTCGTAAATATCGTCTTCCCCAAGCTGTTTTTAAATATACTTCTCGGGCTTTGCCGTCTTTTTCTGACTCACAGGCTTCGTAATACACGATCTTCCAAGGCCCTCTGTTTTTGGTCGAGAAAGATTCGTTATTTTGATGCTGTTTAAATCGACGCCGCAAATCATTAGTCGAGCCTATATATAACTGCTTAGGTCCACGAAGTACATATACATAAAACATGACATCTTAATTATATAAAGCAAAATGCTCGGGCGTCGCAAACGAAATACCCGCAAGGCCTGGGCTGGCCTGCGGGCGTCGATGTCCGGTCGCACATTACTTGGAAGGCCGTTTAGGGACCGGCATCTGTGTGCCGGCTTGGCCGCGGCAGCACGCCAAAGCCTCGTTGTGGTCGCTGCCGTGGGACTTTTTGCAGGTGCCGCAGTGCCAAACATCACCCTCGCAGACCGCTGTTGCCGAAAGCTGCATCGATATATTTCCTCGCCCACTATTGGGCATCCGTAAAAAACTTTACTGCACGATGTTGCTTTTTACAATATGTTAAAACGACTTACCCGCGGCTTTTGGCCGCGGGCTCTAGTAACGGTCATCATCAAGATCGGGGTACTCCAGCTTGAGCTCGCCGTCCTCGAACATGGGCGGAGGATTTGCTTTGAGGTGCTTGTGGAGCCGGTTGGCGATATGGAGCAAATTAAACCTCGCCGCCGACGGAAAGAGAAACACTCTATCTGGTATCCCCCACGCCCCAGTTAGGGCAAAGCTCCCGCCAATGGCCCGGAAAGGGCTCTGCATGTACGCAGGTGGTGGTGCGGCAAGCTTGTCGCCTCCTTCAATCTGCGTCCACGCCTCGCTGTCCAACACTACGCCAGCATCGGACAGGAGAACTTCGCTTGGCGCCCGCTGCGAATCCAAGTGGGTTGAATGGATGTAGGTTACAAACCCGATAGTGCCCACACACACTTGCACAAGGGCACCAAAAGGGTCTGAGTGCTTACTGTTAAAGCTGTCGGCCCAGAGGCCGGCAGCACGGGCGATCTTCTCAAGATCCGCGTTGCTCAGCATCTGTATCCTCCAAGATCTGTTTAACCCACTCTACTGCGTGGGGTACGTTTTTACAATATGCTCCAAAAGTTCAGGAAAAGTTGTGTCGTCTATAAAATGCTTGCGGGTTGGGACCATTATTACCTCAGGAGTTAACTCATGAGTTACTATCTCAAACTGCTCCTGCGGGATAAACGGGTCATCGTTGCTGTAGATAAGCGCAATGTGGCCATTATTTTCTTTGATCTTTTGCCACTGCCACGGCCCGTCAAAGTAGCCGCTCTGCTTTTCTAATTCATCGCCCAAGTCAGACGAGCTAGGGCCTATTAAGACCGAGCCGCGCAGCTTGTGGGTCTCGGCATAGCGCATGGTCGCTGTCGCACCCGAAGACCAGCCAACAATGACATCGTCCTTGCCTGCCTTAACGTGCTCCTCTAAAAACGGCAACCAATACTGCTTGCGGGCAATAACCGAGTCGGGCATGGTCTCAAAAAAGATCTCGTATCCGGCCTTTTCTAACTCTTCTTTAAACCACTTAGCCCAAGCAAAGCTCCAATGCGAGGCCCCATTCCCGTGTATGTAAATAATGCGTGGTTTCATAAGCCTATATATTTCTTAACTTTTTCATATACTGCATTGGAATCAAGCTGGCCAGTATCAATTACAGTCGCATGAGGGCGTCTCGCCCTCAGCTCCTCTGTAGCATGCCATAGATCCTCTACCCGTTGCGGAGTTAAAAGGCCATTCTCATGGAAACCGCGCTCATGGGCTCTTTTAATTATTACCTCTTTGTCGGCAGTCAAAATAAATTCATGGACTTCCGCGCCATGCTTTTTACCACTCCCAACAAAAGAATCTATGGTCGCGTCGTCGTTAAGAATAGCCCTCTCGACAATAACATCGTGGCCTGTTTCCAAATACGCATCCACAGCTGCAATGAGCGATTTATAGGAAAGTTGCAAGCTTTCCTTTTTATGTTCTCGCCAACCGCTTATTTGCTTGCGCCACAAATCGCCACTAGCCAGCAAACAAAGGG
>DASYIO010000063.1:0-2206 GCA_035997465.1 Minisyncoccota bacterium
TCCTGCAATCTGCTCGCAGATTGTCTGCAGAGCTTCGTTGCCGCGACTGGAAGTAACCACCATCAGCTTCATTTGCACCTCCTGGTTAGAGATTGTCGCAGAGCGGGCCTAGGGCCCGGTCCCAGTCCTTGCTGTCCATCACAAACGGGATGAACTTTGCCGGGTGGCACATGGCAAGGGTCTCGACGACCACCTTCGCGTAGTCCGCGTGGTGATGATCGATGTCGGAACATACTGCGACGGGGATGTTGCGTCGTGTCGCCTCAGCAACCACCGCAAGCCCGCAGGGCTTCGTGGCGTCGGGGCGGTCAGCCCTCTCGGGGAAGTGGAGGTCGGTTACGATACCGACGATCTTTCCCTGTAGCTGATCCATGATGCGATGCGCATCCTGGAGGTTGGTGGCGACAGCGGCTTTGTAGCCGCGGCCCATGATGGCCTGCTTTGCGCGTTCGCGCTCGGCGGCGGTATCCTCAACGAGCAGAATAATGCCCGTCTTCGTCGCTGTCATAGTCACCTCTATGGTTTGGCGCAGGATCGCGCCTATCTTGATGTGCTCTATCGCACCCACGAACCGTTCGTGGGTCGAATGGAGCCCCCGACCGAGCATGAAGTGCTCAAGGTCGGGGAAATCGCGGAGGATGGGCCCAGCAACTGGCCCTTGGGGAGTGTCCTCCCCCATGACCACCTCGGGCCATATCTCGACGGCATAGTGCTGGCCTCGAGACTGACAAGGAATACGGCCTCGCCTCTCCCGTCTCCTGGTGGTTGCTGTCAGAGCTATGTCTGCATCCAAATTAGCATCTTTAAATATTTTGTAAATAGTTTTTATACAAAATAACTTTGTTTTGTAACGTATTATATTAAATAATACAAAGGACTATCAAGATACTAGATAGTTTTGTAAACAGCTAGTGACAAAAATAGGATATAGGTTTAGTATAGATATATGGCCGTCGATTATAAGGCAAGCAGTGATGTTAGCCGCGAGGCGCTGGTGCAGGCCGGGCTATCCAAGCACCAGGCCTCTGTTTATGAAGCTTTAATACACTACGGACCCCAAAAAGCCACCAAGGTAGCCTTTTTATCCGGGGTACCCCGGACTCTTAGTTACAAGGTGCTCGACGAGCTCGAGGCCCAGGGGTTAGTAAGCAAAAAAGACGAGCCGGGCAAGGTCAGCGTCTTTACCCCGGCCCACCCGCTTAAGCTCAAAGAGTTGGCCGACCAGCGGCTCGAGGAGGCCAAGGGGGCTAAAGTGGCGCTTGAGGGCACCTTAGCCAAGCTTATTTCGGACTTTAATACTGTGGCGGGCTCCCCCGGCGTACGTATCTTAGAGGGTGTGGCCGGGGTGGCCGAGCTATACGAGGACGAGCTTAACGAGGCTCAACCTATACGACTTATACGCTCTCCTAAGGACGATGACCATCCTGAACTTGAGGCTATGGTACAGCGCCAAATAGCCGAGCAGGTCAAAATAGGCCTAAAAGTAAGGGTTATTGCACCTATGACACCTGGTACCCCTGCCAAAATTATCTCTAAGGATAAAGAAAGGCTGGTCGAGAGGCGGATAGTGCCCTGGGACGAGTTTCCTATCCCTGCGCAGGTGGTTATTTATGCCAACAAAGTAGCTCTGACCTCATACGGGGAGGTACTTATGACGACAATTATCGAAAATACGGCTATACGGCAGACGTTTGAAATCATCTTTGAGTACCTGTGGAAGCTGTCAGAGCCCGAGCATCAAAGGATTTTGGCCACCCTCCAATAAAAAAGCGGGCCCAAGGGACCCGCCTGCGCCTCAGGCAAGAGCCGGCTCTCAGAGCAGCCGCCTAAGACACAGTATAAGTATAAACCAAGTAATAAGCCCCCAACATGGGAGCGAGATTATGTTCCATGAGAGGGGGCTTAATTTTGTGCCGGTATTTCATAGAACATCCTTACTTCCTGGCTGTTTTCCTCGGCCAGCTAGGTGAAACCAAACGGTTGTTTGAATCCACATTTTTCGAAGGTTGATAGATTTCCAACCTCGTTTCTGAAGAATTTTTTATGAAATGGCACCCCACAGATGCATCTATGGGTTGGTGTAATTGCCTAACAGGGCAGTAGTAATTACAACCTTAACTTTGGAAAGAACTGGTGATCTCAGTTGTTTCCAAAATCAGGAGGATTAAAGAAACTTTTGTAGATCCGAACTTGGCCTGAAGTAATA
>DASYIO010000064.1:0-2956 GCA_035997465.1 Minisyncoccota bacterium
TAAGCCATAACTGCACACCAGTGTTAGGATCGTTCTCATCGAGTGCGATGGTTGCAGTTTGCAGTGCGCCGTCACCCATAGTGGAGCCCTGCCCCAGGTCAATTGCCACTACGCCAGTACTTTCATCAGGCGTAAAACATAACCTCCAGCTAAATTTGCACAAGAACGACTCATCCGGCTGCGAGGCCATGGTGTAGAGCGTAGGGCCAGGTGGCACTACTACCTCTTGGGTAAGTACTACATTAAAGCTCGAGTGCCCAACGTTACCTGCGGCATCCTGCGCCGAGCAGTTAATCGGCGTAGTGCCTAGAGCAAAGGTAGAGCCCGAGATGGGCGTGCACGTAACTGCTACAGAGCCATCCTTGTTGTCGGTTGCCACAGGGAGTGTGTAGGAAACGGCTGCGCTTGTGTCGGTTGTCGTAGCCGCGACGTCGGCATGAGCAGCTATGACTGGTGCGGTCGTGTCGGGTACAGCCACAAGCGAGACGCCAACAATAAAGGAGCTTGCGGCGGTATTGCCGGCCGCATCATGGGCCGAGCAGTTGACGGTGGTGTCCCCTACTACAAAGGTTGAGCCCGATGCGGGGGTGCATACAACCGCGACCGCGCCATCTTTGTTGTCGGTTGCGGTGGGCAGCGTGTAAGAAACCGCTGTGCCCGCCGAGTTGGTAGTAGACACCGATACGTTTGCGTGCGCAGCAATAACCGGGGCCGTGGTGTCAGCCGGGGGCGGCACTGCGGGCTTGCTTACAGTGACCGACGAGCCGTCGGTGGTCGGACAATATTTAACAAGTATTTGGAGCAGCGTTTTTATAGATGAGCAGGCGTACACATTGTCAGAGGTGTCGGCAAGCGCTATGGCGTACTCGGCGCGACCCAGAGGGTCTTTAGCAACAACGGTATAGCTTGCCACCCAATTGTTACCGGTCGCATTGGTAGCGCGCATGATAAGAGGCTTAGCATTTACCAAAACGACAGGAGTTTGGACCTTTTCGCTGGTCGTAAAGGTAATCGAAATTGTGTCCCCCGGCACCGTGATAGCAGGGTTGGTGTTGGACGAGCCAATATGCACCGCGGTGACTGTTGGCGGCGTAGTATCTTTGACAATCACTTTAAATGTCTTCTGAGCCTTGTTACCTGCGGCATCCTGCGCCGAGCAGGTGACCGTCGTATTGCCCAGCGCAAAGGTCGAGCCCGAGGCCGGCGTACAAGTTACGGCGACAGACCCGTCTTTGCTGTCGGTTGCGGTGGGTTTGGTGTAGGTTACTGCGACAGCGACACCGGTCGCAGACTCGAGCGTCTTGTCGGAGACCGAGGACATAACCGGCGGCGTTGTATCTTTAGGGGCAGAATTGGCAAACGCAAGAGCAGGGACCAGGAGACCGAGGCTAATAAAAAGGGTGACAAGCGCTTTTTTCATATGCCCTTACCATACCACAGAAGACAAAAAACAAAACCCCCGAGCATGAAGCCGGGGGTCTTGTAAAAAACGGGAGTGTTTTTATTTGCAGCTTGTATGGGCGACCGTTGAGGTGGCCGAGCTGATGCAGACGGTACCTATACCCAAGGTGCCGGCGCCGGACTCAAGGTTGGTCTTGACCTGCCAGTCGATGAACGTAGGGTCAGAGGCGTATGCGCTTGCCGCAGTAATCGTGTAGTCACCGGCGGTATACGTGCTGGTAACGCCCGCCGCAACAGCACCGGTGGCACCAGACGGATCAGCAGCTCCACCCATGTTCGGGTCGGTGCAGTTACGAGCAAAGGTGCCGGAGGTTACGCAGCCCACGAAGGCAACAGCGGAGTCTGCCTTGGTGCTAAGAGCGACTGCACGGGCAAACTGCTGGAGGTCTGCTACGCGCTTAGCGTCGCGGCCTTTGGCGCGCGCACCGTTAAGAGAAACGAGCACAATGGATGCGAGAATGCCGATGATGGCGATAACCACCAAGAGCTCGATGAGGGTGAAGCCCTTTGTGAACTTTTTATGCATAAGATTAAACTAAGTAATAAATCTGCGATTAGTGTTACGCGCAGGTACCCCTAGTATAGCGGGGCTGGGCTCTGGCCCCCATAGCCCCTGTGGATAAGGCCCGCCTTAGAGCGCCGAGGCCGTGTTGTATATAGGTAAGAGCACAGCCGCCAGGAGGAAGCCCACGCCCAAGGCCAAGGCGACAATAAGGAACGGCTCGATGAGTGAGACCAGGGTGTCGACCGCCGCATTGACCTCTCGGTTATAAAACTTGGCCAAGCGCTCGAGCAAAGTGCCCATCTCGCCTGTCTCCTCGCCTATCTGGATCATTTGGGCAAATATGGCCGGGATATCGCGCGGACTGTATCGCGCCACCGATTGAGACAGCGGCGCGCCGCCTTTAACCGCGTCTATGGCCTCGTGCAAGATCCCTTCGTATACATCGTTTTCGACAACTTCGGCGGTAATTTCGAGCGCACGCACGACAGAAATACCAGAGGTAAGCATCACGTGCATGTTGTCGGCCATACGCGCCAGATACAGTTTTTGATACAAGGTACCAATGTAGGGCAGCGACAATTGCAGGCGCGACATCGCCATGTGCCCGGCGGGAGTGCGGACATAGCGCCAGATAAAGTAACCGCCCACAATAAGCGCTATGAGCATAAATATGCCGTAGTCGACCAAAAAGTTGCTGAAGCCCAATATCACCCGCGTATACAGCGGGAGCGCCTGGCCCGAGTCAGAAAGTATCGAGCCGATTTTTGGGATAACGACCGTAAGCATCAGCACCATAACGCCCACGAACGTCACCATAATAAACGCCGGGTATATAAGGGCGTTACGCGCCTTAGCCGTAAGCTCGTAGGAGCGGTCAATGTAGTCGGCCAAAAAGAGGAACGTCTCGTCGAGCTTGCCCGACTCTTCGCCGGCTTTGACCATGTTGACGTAAAAGCTCGAAAATACTTTGGGATGCTTGGACAACGACAC
>DASYIO010000065.1:0-3861 GCA_035997465.1 Minisyncoccota bacterium
ATTGCTGATACTCTTATTACATGTATGGTCGGGCCGGTACCGCTAGTAGGCTTTCGTATGCAGATTTTAGGCAAAGGGGTTCCCCTAGTTGGGGCTGCCTCAGGCGGAGGCGTATCGGTGTTCTCACTCTGATTATTTAGACAGTGCGAGCCACTGCTCAAGGGTCAGGTCTTCGGGCCGCTCAGACGAGTCGATCCCAAGAGTCGAGCGGAGCATTTTGCGCTTACTGCCAAAGGCTTTTTTAATTAGATCAAAAAAGTTCTCTTCGTGTGCAACGTTTTTAAAATTCTTGCGCGACACATTGGATACTAAAAGTATGGCAGAGTCTACTTTAGGTGGCGGCACAAACGCGCCCGCCGGTACTGTTTTAATATATTTGGGCTCGCCGTACGCTTTAACCGACAGCGATAAAATACTCTCTTTTTTACTGCGCGCGATACGTTCGGCGACTTCTTTTTGTATTAAAAATACCAACAGTGATGGTTGGCGCGTGCCGCTTAAGAATTTTTTAAACAAAGCACCAGTAATATAGTACGGGATGTTGCCTACTACTTTGTAGTTCTTAAACTTCGGCTCAAACTCAAGTGCGTCTCCCTCGATAACTTCGAGAGTTTTATTTTTTATTTCTTTATCAAACTTTTCTTGCAGTACCGACATAAGCCGCGAGTCCTTTTCAATCGCAACGACTTTTGCACCCCGCTCAAGCAGTACGTGCGTCAAAGCCCCCTCGCCGGGGCCAATCTCCAAAACCGTCTCCCCTTTTGTAATATCAGCCGCGTCGGCAACCATCCCCAGGTAGTGGCGGTTATGCAAAAAATGCTGCCCTAAAGATTTTTTCTTATACATACATGAGTTTTTGTAAGGAGAACTGGCTGCAATATATTTCGCTAAACTCCAGTGGTATAACCGGTAATAAAATATTATTTTCGTCTAACATTCGCCTAGTCTCCTCGACATTCTCAAGCGGTACTTCAATGTGCGTCATGTCTGCAAGTAAAACTGGGCCGGGTACCCGCACCTCAAGGTTTTTTATGAATGGAGCTAGTCCACGATTATCAACAGCAGATCTTTTTATCCCAAAAAGTATCGAGTAGTTTCCTGCAATATCAGAGCGAAAGTCGTATGCTCTCCACAATAACGGGAGAACTTTTAATCCATCGAGTTTACGCAGAGCGCTTCCCCACGTGCGGAAGTTTTGTAATGATGAACGAGTAAATAATGCTTGCCGCAAAAGCATCCACCCTTTCCCCTGCCATGTGAAGACGAGTTCCTTTGCAGCAAGGGCAATGATGATGCCCATCCAAAATCGCGTGCCCCCGAATATGTACGGCAACCACACGCCTTGGTATAGATGGATATGGGCAAACATACGTGCGTGCATGCGCGAGGGGGCCACAGAGATTGTCTCCTTGCTTTGGCCATCCGGCGTTATCCAAAGATCTTGGTGGCCCGTAAGGCCGTCTTGTACAACGATCGAGCCAAGGACATCGGTTACTTCTCCCCCTCCCATTCCTTCATAGCGCGAATCCGCGCTATGACCGTAATGATATCGACCTGTGCCATGCCAGTATCCGGCATGACTATAGCACCGCTTTATGGTCGGCAAGTACGACATATACTCGTGTAAAAATTCTGACCGCGCTCGTATGGCATCGCTACGATATTGAGCTAAATGCTTTTCAGCACGGGAGAGTATCAGCCGCTCAATTAAGCTCATAGTCAAAGATTAATCCAAATATATGGTCTTGCCCAGGCGCTCTGGGCTCTCAGCAAACAATAACTCGCCGGGCAGCTCCTCTAAAAATGACGACGCCGTGCGCATATCCAGGTTGCCAAACACAGTGCGCATCATAGCAAACGACAAAAATAGTTTCTTTTGCGCACGGGTAAGCGCAACATACATCAGGCGGCGCTCCTCCTCCAGGGCCGCCCCTTGCCCCGAGCGCGCCAAGGGGTCTTCCTCGCGCGCGTAAGGAAAGAGCCCTTCCTCGAGCCCCACAATAAACACGTATGGGAACTCAAGTCCCTTAGCTGCGTGCACCGTCATAAGCCGCACGCGGTTTTGCTCTTCTTTTATTTCGTCCTGGTCGCTCGCAAGTGCCGCAGACTCTAAAAATTGCTCCAACCCCTCCGGCACCGGCAGCTTGTCGTAGCGTGTGGCCAGCGACACCAGCTCGGCTAAGTTCTCGAGCCGCTCTCCGCCCTCGAGCTTATCTTCTTTTAAACTTTTTTCCATCCCGCTCTCGACGATCACCATGCGTATAAGATGCGAGGGCGGCTGACTTTCTGCGCCAACGCGGATTTTTGCCAATAGCGACCGCATGCTTGCAATACGCTCGCGCATCTTGGCCGGCAGTGCCTCTGCCTGGCCCGCCAAAATTTTAAGTTTGGTTACTTTGCCAATGCCGGGCAGCGTATCAATGACACGCCCCAAGTCTGCCGATGTCTCGCTTATGGCCGCGCGCACAAACGACAGCGCGTCCTTAACTTCTTTGCGCTCAAAAAAGCGCGTGCCCAGCACCTGATGCGGTATCTGCGCGTCCAGCAGTTTTTCTTCCAGTGCGCGGGACTGAAAGTTGGCGCGATACAAAATAGCAATATCCTGAGGCCGCGCTCCTTCTGCGCGTAGCTCACCTATTTTGCGTGCCACAAACAGCGCCTCGTCTCCGCCGTCGCCTGCTATATATAAGGACAGGGGCTCCCCAGCCCCTTTGCTTGTACGCAAATTCTTTTCCGGGCGGTTGGGGTTGTTTGATATAAGCCGGTTGGCCGCATCCAAAATATTTTTAGTCGAGCGATAATTTTCTTCCAGCCAAATGGTTTTGGCACCCGGGTACTTTTTTTCAAAGTGCAAAATGTTTTCTATCCGGGCGCCTCGCCAGCCATAAATGGTTTGGTCGGGGTCGCCTACCACACAGATATTTTTTTGCGGCCCCACCAACAGCTCGGCTAGTTGCTCTTGTACGACGTTGGTGTCCTGATACTCATCTATATGTATATAGCGCCAGCGCTTAATGTAGCGCTCGCGTATCTCGCCATTTTTGCGCAACAGCCCCACGGCCAGCAAAAGCAGGTCATCAAAGTCCACCGCGCCCTCTGCCTGCAGAGCCTTTTGATACAAGGCCCAGGCCGCTGCAATGGTCCTCTCTCTAAAGCTGCTCGCGCCCTCGGTATACTCGCCCAGAGTTACCCCGTCGCCCTTTTGGCGCGATATGGCCCCCAGGACCATCCGGGGCTCAAACTCAACTTCGCCAATAGCTTTAAGGGCCGCCTTTACCTCCTTAAGCGAGTCGGCCCGGTCATATATAGCCGGCGTCCGCTTGTAGCCCAGCACTTTGGCGTTCTCCTTAATAATAGACAGCCCAAGCGAGTGGAACGTCGACACAAACGGCACCCCAAAGCCCCCATGGCCGTTTTTGGCCAAGAGCCCGATGACTCTCTCGCGCATTTCGCCGGCCGCCTTGTTGGTAAATGTAATCGCCAAGACCTCTTGCGGCTCTGCCCCCTGCCGTACGATTTCCAAGATCCGATGGGCTATCACGCGAGTCTTGCCTGCCCCGGCCCCGGCAAGCACCAAGACAGGGCCGTCTATTGATTTAGCCGCGTCCTGTTGTGCACTGTTTAATCCCTCGTGCGGGTTCATGTACCTAAAGTAGTGCAAAAAGCCTTAATTTACAAGCACTTTTTGGGTTTTTATCCCCCTTTTGTCCACAGGGTTCACATTCGCCGGTTGACGTCCAAGTTCATGCTGGCTACAGTTAGTCATGTACAGGGATGGGAGCTTAAATTTGGCTCAGTAGAGCCATTTTTTAGCGGAATAACGCAGAATCCGGCCTAAAATAACGCTTTGTTACCAACACA
>DASYIO010000066.1:0-3286 GCA_035997465.1 Minisyncoccota bacterium
CTCCTGCACGGCTCCACCAATTTTTCTTGGCATCGTAGTAAAAGATGCGGCCGCCTTGCATGCCTTTAACATAGCCGTCGGCCTCGGAGCCTATCTCGACTATCTTGTTGTCTATCCCCTGCTCATTAAATAAGCGCTGCCAGATTTCGGCTGACTCGGTGTCGCGCGGGACATTATTTTTATCGTCACCAATAAACACCGTGACGTACAACTTTTTAGGTTCAATCTCTATCTCTTTTGTTAAAAACTCAAAGAACCACGGCAGTTGTTCTTGTTTAAAGTAATCGCCCAGAGACCAGTTACCGAGCATCTCGAAAAATGTCGTGTGGCGGTTATCGCCGACCTCTTCGATATCCATCGAACGAAAGGATTTTTGCGAGTCGACTAAGCGGTTGCCTGACGGGTGCGGCTGGCCCAACAGGTATGGCACCAACGGCTGCATGCCCGAGCCGGTAAAAAGGGTTGTCGGGTCGTTTTCGGGCACCAAGGGGGCTGAAGGTATAACAACATGCGGCCGCATGGGCACCTTCCCGCCCGAGGCGAGTTCGCCTTTGGCGGAAAAAAACTCCAAATATTTAGAGCGCACTTCGCCTAGGGTCATTAACGATATAGATTACAACATATTTTAGGCAAAAAGAAGTCCCCGTCGCAGCATGTTTTGTCTACACGCTGCGAAAGGGTCTTGTGCTTCGAGCCCTGGACTTCAGTACCGGCGCTTGGCTAGCTTGCCCATGTCGAGTCCGGTTTCCTCATCATGCCTATCGTCGAAGATTTCGCGCAAACGGGCACGAGCTTCGCCGAGCGATACGCTGGCAACCCGGTGCACTGCCCCGACACGACTTGGGAGGGTTACGCCATGGTGCGACGTGTACGTGGGTTGCCTGGAAGAAGTGCGCGCCCCACCCCGCTTACTGCTTTGGTGTTTTTGTTGACGACGCCACTGTGCCGGGTCTAGGAGCCTGATGCGCAAGTTGGGCTCGAGCTCGAGCCTTTGGTGCAGTACACCCTCGGGCAAGCCGATCTCGAGCGCCAAAGAAAGTTGCGTTACCTCCTTGTTATTTTTACGCATGCTGCGCGCAACCCTCAGCAGTTTTTTGCCGCTGGTGTCGGGTGGCCTTTCGATCATCCGGCTCTTGGGATCTTGTCCAAGCGCCGCACGCGTCCAATCAACAAACGGCTCCCAAAGGCCTCGACCCTCCACCCCAGCGACAACTTTGAGCGCAGCAACAAACTCGTGCTGAAAGGTCCTAGAGCCGAGCTTGGCGCTGTAGAGCCCCTTGTCGACCAAGGCGAGTAACTGCGGGGGTTTTACTCCGAGCGCTTCGGCTGCAAGGTCCGGGTAGAGCCCCGGTGTACCCGTTACGAGCCCAAAGTACAAGGCTACGGCGCGCCCCTGCCTTGGAGTTGCACTGAGCGTGATAGTGCTCAAGGACGTAAGCACTATTTCTTTTGCCTGCCCTGCGCTCATAGACGCTTCGGTCCAGTCTTTGTCTCCCTCAGAGGAAACTGGTTTAAACTCAGCCATGTCCCCTCCGGGAGTTAGAGTTGCGGGTGTCTGCAATTAGCTAGCTAAGAACACCCTTCCGGAGATTTATGGTAAGCGGCATTGAGCCAAAACTTCTGTGGATATTGCGGGGACAACCTAGGGATAACGTATTAGAAAACATATGTGTAAAAAGCAGAAACCGCCAGCACAAGGCCGGCGGCTTTTCGTTCGTCTTGCTGGCTTGGCGTATCCAGCTTGTTGTCTACTGCAGAGCGCTCACTCCTGCAGCAGGCGCTTGAGCAGCTCGATCTCCTCGGCGAGGACGTTGTCGTTGTCGACGAGATTCTCGATCTTGCGCACCGCGTGCAAGACCGTCGTGTGATCGCGCCCGCCGAACCGCCGCCCAATTTCGGGCAACGACCGGAGCGTCAAGGTCTTCGCCAGGTACATCGCTACTTGGCGCGGACGCACGACGTTGGCAGTACGCCGCGAGCTGAGCAAGTCGGCCCGGCTCACGTTGTATTGACGGGCGACGACCCGTTGGATGTCCTCGATCTTGACCCGCCTGGGCTCCATCGGGCGGATGAGGTCGCGCACAGCACGCTCGGCCATGTCCATCGTCACAAGGTGACCCGTCAGCTTGTTGTGAGCAAGCAGGCGGTTGAGCGCACCGTCGAGATCGCGACCGTTGTGGGTCACGCTCTTGGCGATGAAGGCAAGCACATGCGACGGCACGTCGAAGCCCTGGTGGTGTACCCGGGCCGCTTGGACGCGCATCTTGAGGATCTCGAGACGCGTTTCTTCTTCAAGTGTGCCCACTTCGACCACGAGGCCACCGGCAAGCCGGGAGCGCACGCGGTCCTCGAGACTTTCGAGATCGCCCGGCGGTCGGTCGGCAGCAATAACTACCTGCCGCCCGCTGTCGATGAGCGCGTTGAGCGTGTGACAGAACTCGACCTGCGTCGACTTGCCTTGCAGAAACTGCAGGTCGTCGATCACGAGGACGTCGATCCCGCGCAGAGCCTCTTTGAAGGCAAGCGCGGTCTGGGCCTTTAGCGCGGCGACGAAGCCGTACATGAACTTTTCGGCAGTGAGGTAGAGGACCTTGCGGTCCGGTGTGCCATTGCCGGCCCATGCGATCGACTGCAGCAGATGCGTCTTCCCGAGCCCCACCCCACCGTGGATGAAGATCGGGTTGAACATCAGCGTTTCGCCACGACGTGCAAGCGCGATTTGCTTGCCTGCCGCGTGTGCGAGCGTATTGCTGCGCCCGACCACAAAGGTGTCGAAGGTCAGCCTTGGGTCCAGCGGAGAGCCGCCCAAAGCCTCGTGAGCCGCCTGTTGGGGCAGCATTGCCGCACGCGTATCGCCTTGCTGAGCGAAGTCTCGCTTGGTCTCGCGTGTAGCCTCGACCGGCTCGACGGGTTTGGCCTTGATGGTGTCGTCGCGCAGCACGGCTGAGCGACGAACGATCTCGATACGCCGGACTTCCGGTACCTCGGCCTTCCAGCACGCCAAGATCTTGTCGGCGTAGTGCGACTGCACCCAGCTCTTGAGGAAAGTTGTCGGCACCGAGACCCGAACGGTTTGACCTTCGAGGGCGCAAAAGTCCATCGAGGCAAACCAGCTCTTGAAGATCTCCTCGCCGAGCTCGGCGCGCAGGCGTGCGCGTACGCGTTGCCAGGCCTCGTTCGGGGCCTTGTGGCGCTCCTGGTCGGGACTTCGCAGAGGCGTAGATTCGACAGTCAAAGGTCGCGATGTGTGGGCGGCGTTGGCAACGGAGTCAAATCCGTGCCCAAG
>DASYIO010000067.1:0-1517 GCA_035997465.1 Minisyncoccota bacterium
GTGTCTATGGCTCTGTATGTCCCAAGCCAAAACCTTATACTGCTCGCACTTATCATGGCCGGCGGAGCGTTTGGCTTCTTGTGGCGACAGGGCAGGGTGGCACACAGTGACGAGGCTCCATCGCGCATGCTCCAAGTTGGCGCGCTCGCGTTAGGCTTTGTACTTATCGTCTCCTCGGTCTGGGTTGCCGGCAAAACCGCGCAGCGTGCCCTTGCCGAAACATACGCTGGCCGGGCCGCTGTGGCGCTCCAGTCGGGCAGTATAGACGACGCGCTTGTCTTGGCTAACAAAGCGGTATCGACCGAATCGACAGGCGACACACTGCGGGTCCAAATTCAGGTGGGCGGCTCGAAGCTCGCGTCTATAACACAGCAAACAGGCGGCGATCAAAAGGCGCTCCAGCAACAGTTCCAAACTACGCTGCAAAACGTTATTGTCGCCGGGCAAGCTGCTGTGCAAAAAAATCCTGCAGACTACCGACCCTTCTTCCTTATGGGCCAGGTGTACGACCTCTTAAATGCGCTTAAAGTAGAGGGCGCCTTTGAGCAGGCAAGTACTACGTACTTGGCGGCGCTGACCCGCAATCCAAGTAACCCTGCCATAACGTTAGCACTTGCGCGCCTGGCGGCCGCCCATGGCGACGCAGCCGGCACCGAGGCGTACCTGCGCGCCTCGCTCACACAAAAGCAAAATTACACCGACGCCATTCTCTTTTTGGTTCAGCTCAACGTAGCCAACAACGATCTTAACTCGGCCGTACAAGCCGCACAGGCTGCCGTGCAGTCGGCGCCGGGTGTTGCGCCAATATGGTTCCAGCTTGGCCTCTTGTACTACGCGGGCAATGACACCAAAGATGCCATAGCCCCGCTCGAGCAGGCCATTAAGATACAAAGCGATTACGCCAACGCTAAGTATTACCTGGGCCTTAGCTACTACGCGCAAAACCGACAGGTTGAGGCCGAGCAGCTCTTCCAAGATCTTGCTAAGGGCAACCCCGACAATCAAGAGGTCTCCAAAATAATCCTCAATATGCAGGCGGGCAAACCGGCACTCGATGGCGTAGCGTCCTCGACACAAGCAACCAGTGTCAAAACCCGCCCCGCCGCTCCAATACAGCAGTAAGCAATAGTCTCGTACTAAGCGCCGGCCCTGGCTGGGGCGGCGTTTTAGTTTGTAAAATAAGGTAAAATAGGTAGGTGGTTAGGCAGTTTTTGACCGTTATTGGCCGCGAGGTCAAAGGGATGCACCAGGCCGCTTACTTGTTGGCGGCTTTTGCAATGCTCAGCAAACTTTTGGCCTTGGTGCGCGACCGTCTGTTTGCCGCAGAGTTTGGCGCATCGCATACGCTCGACCTGTATTACGCGGCGTTTCGTATCCCGGATTTGTTGTTTGCTACCGTAGCGTCGCTCTTATCTTTGTATGCGCTCTTGCCGGTGTTGTCCCGCTTGGCGCAAGACGACGAAGGCCGCATGATCTCTTTTTTGCGGCAGATGCTCCTGTTCTTTTTTGTCGGCATG
>DASYIO010000068.1:0-14384 GCA_035997465.1 Minisyncoccota bacterium
GGCACCTGCGTATTGTCCTCGATGACGTTGTCCTGCGAGTCCTCTATTTTTAATATCGACTGCTCGTCAAAGTGCATGCCGTCGTCGGCAAACGCACCGTACGCGTTGGTCATATCCAAGAGTGTTACCTCGCCGCCGCCGAGTACAAGGGTAAGGCCGTACTGGTTGGGGTCTCCTAAGGTAGAGATGCCCATCGACTTAGCTAAGCGCAGAGTGTCTTGGATGCCCGCCAGGTACAGGACCTTAAGTGCGGGGATGTTGATGGATTGTGCCAGCGCGTCGCGCAGGGTCATGGGGCCCCTAAACTTGCTGTCGTAGTTTTGCGGCGCGTAGCAGGGCGGTGTGTCGTTGTAGTTGTCCTCGGGTTTACAAGCGGTCGAGAACTGTGTCGGGAGGTCGAACACCACCGTGCTCGGGGTATACCCCTCGGTCAGCGCCTGTGCGTAAGCGAACGGCTTGAACGAAGAGCCCGGCTGGCGCCCCGGCGGCGTAGCCGCCACGTTATAGGCCCCTGGTGTGTCGGTGGCAAAGTAGTCTTTGGACCCAACCATGGTCAGTATTTGGCCGGTCTTCGGATCGGTGGCGACCATGGCCATGTTGCTGGCATTGAACTTTGTAGCGTTGATGGCTGCGTTTTTGGCGACAATATCCTCGGCGTGTTGCTCTAGGTCCGCATCCAGGGTCGTGGTGACTTTCCAACCGCCGCGCTCCAAAGCCTCTTCGCCGTATTTGTCCTCCAAGTACTGCTGCACGTAAAAGACAAAGTGCGGGGCGATGATGCCGTTCTTGCGCTGAGGCTGGAAGGTAACCTGTGTCGCCTTGTATTGCACGGCCTCGTCGGCCGTAATGACACCATGCTCGACCATTTTGTCTAATACCAAGTTTTTGCGGGCCTCAAGTTGGTCGAAGTGCGTGCCGTAGGGCGAGAGGCGCGTGGGGGCGGGGAGCATGGCCGCTAAGTAAGCCGACTCGGGCACCGAAAGGTCGGCCGCGTGTTTGCCAAAAAAAGTCATCGACGCCTCCTCGACACCATACAGCTGACCCCCGAAAGGCGCCTGGTTTAAGTAAAGCTCGAGTATCTGGTCTTTAGTTAAGACACGCTCGATCTTGAGCGCCAAGATCCATTCTTTAAATTTGCGTATCGGCGACTTGTCGCTTGTAAGTATCGTCAACTTAATGACCTGCTGGGTAATGGTCGAGCCGCCCTGGCCGGACAATAGGTCACCCTGCAAAAAGTTGGTCCAAATGGCTCGCAATATGGCCGTGGGCTTTATGCCGATGTGCGTATAAAAATCCGGGTCCTCTATCGACACCACAGCCTGCTGCAGGTTGGTCGATATAGAATTAAGCGGCACCGCGGTGCGCTGCATATTGTTGTGGAGGTCGTACAAAAGTACGGTGCCGGTGCGGTCGTAGATTTTAACCGACTGCTCGACGCGCCTTGTCTCGAGCGAGTTGAGGTCAGGGAGCTGGAGCGTTGCGGCCCATAGCAGAAGCCCGCCGCCTATGACAAAGCATAGGCCAAAGCCCCACACACCGACCGACTTCCAGTTGCGGCGGATGTAGCGGGTAAAGTTGTCGAACTTGTCGTCGGCCCAGTCGAATAGTTTGCCAAAACGGGGGTAGAGCGCGCGATGAGCGAGCTTGTAGTAGTGGCGGTACATCGCCCGCAGAGTGCGCATGCGAGTATTGTAGCATTCAGCCTGCAGGAAGCGAGCTCGTTTCCTGCAGGAAAATATTACTGTAGAGTAGTCTTATGGGATTTTTTAATAAGGTATTGGGCACTGGCGTGTCGCAAAGCCCGGCCCAAGGCAAGCTCTCGGGGCTCTTAAAAGAGCGCGGGTACGTCTACCAACACTCGGCGCCCCTGGAGGAAATAACCGATGGCCAAAAACGCACGCTCTACTTGGGCATAGACCCCTCGGCAGACTCTTTGCATGTGGGCAGCCTGGTGGGGCTTTTGGTGATGAGGCAATTTCTTGAGCACGGACACAAGGTAATACTGCTTACCGGAGGCGGCACAGGCATGATAGGTGACCCAGGCGGCAAGAGCGAGGAGCGCAATTTGCTAGACGAAGCAGCCGTGGCCAAAAACTCCCGGGCAGTTGCCGCGCAGATACGAAAAGTGTTCGGCCGCTCGGACTTTATCGAGGAAAATAATGTCAAATGGCTTACCAGTATTAAACTGCTCGAGTTTTTGCGCGACATTGGCAAGCACTTCACCGTCAACTCGATGATCAAAAAGGATACGGTCAAGACAAGGCTCGATGCCGAAGCACCGCTATCGTTTACCGAGTTTAGCTACTCGCTTTTGCAAGGTTACGACTTTTTGCACTTAAACCAGGAGTACGTCTGCGACTTGCAGGTTGGAGGCTCTGACCAGTGGAGCAATATACTCTCAGGCGTGGAGTTTATCCGCCGCAAAACAGGCAAGACGGTCTACGCGTTTACGTGGCCGCTCCTCATTAACAAATCGACCGGCAAGAAGTTCGGCAAGAGCGAGGCGGGCGCTGTGTGGCTCGACCCTGCCAAAACCTCGCCGTTTCAGTTTTACCAGTTTTGGTTTAATGCGGCTGACGCCGATGTTGAAGACTATCTGCTTAAAATGACTCTCATGTCTAAGCGGGACATTGATGAGGTTATGAAAGAACAGAACGCAAATCCTGCCGCACGTGCCGCTCAGAAAAGACTTGCATACGAAGTAACAGCGCTCGTGCACGGAGAGGACGAGGCAAAGCGCGCCCGCGACTTTGAAAACATCCCTGCTATCAATACCGGTAAACTACGCGATGTCATGAAAGACTTTTCGACCAGCGAGCTGCGTCGGCTTGTCGAGCAAGGCGGCGTGTCGTCTGCGACAAGCGGCAAAATAGACAGCATCGACTACGAAATAAAAACAGGCGAGGAAATAAAAATAGGCAAGAGCAAAGTGTACAAGGCTAAGTAAAAACAAAACCCCCGCCGGGTATCCGATGGGTGTTTTGTTTAACTGCTTATAGGTCGTCGCCTTCTGTGGCGGGCTTCTCCTGCGCCTCATCCTCATCGTCGAGCTCCTCTGCTTCAGTGTCTTCTACCTCCTCATCCTCTAGCTGAAAGCCCTCGTACATAGACTCTTCCATTGGCATGCGCTTTAAGAACTAATTTTATTAATGTTCACAGAGCTTAACACTTGTGTTTTACCAAATCAACGGATTGATGCAAGGCAGGTAATCCCCACCGCTATGGCATCCACCTCGTCGTCGAGACGTTTTTTGCCGGTAATGCTTACCAGCCGCGGGACCATGGCAGCCACAGCTTTTTTGTCGCTGTGGCCGTAGCCGGTGATGGCTACCTTTACCTCGGCGGGCGTGTACTGGTGTAAGCTCAAACCGCGTGAGGCCGCAATGTAGGTAAGCATCCCGCGTACCTCGGCCACCTGCATTGCGGTTTTGGCGTTCTTCTCAAAAAATACTTCTTCGAGTGCAACGCCCGTAGGCTGCCACTCTTGTATCAGCGCCTCGGCCGCGGCGCCAAGCTCTGCCAGCCGCTCGGGGAAGGCAAGCGCAGCTTTGGTGCGGACGCAGTCGGAGTACAACAGTACGTCTTTGCGATTTTGTTTTTCTACAACAGCAACACCTAAGCGCTCGTAGCCGGGATCAAAAGCAAGTATGCGCATACCAGAAGTGTACTACGCGGCGTTGGTGTAAATTTCGTTGACGTCGTCGTGCTCCTCGAGCGCCTCCATAAGATCGACGACCTTTTGATTGTCCTCCCCACTCAACTCAATAGGGGACATCGGCTCGAGCTTGCCCTCGGCATTTTTAGTAAACGCCCACATCGCCGCGCCCGGGTTGGCAAGTGTGCCGCCGTTAAGATTTAAAAGATGCTTGAGCTCTTGCACAGTGCGGTTGCGGTTGTCGGTGTAGGCCTCGATGACCATCGCGGTGCCGCCGGGGCCGTAGGCCTCGTAGGTAACCGACTCAAGCTCGGCACCGTCGTTTTTACTGAGCGCTCGCTCAATGTTGTCCTTGGGCATGTTGGCCGCCAAGGCGCGCTCGACCGCGTTGCGCACGCCGGCCGATGTCTTGTCACCTTTGGACTTTTTTAACTCGATGCCGATTATTTTTACCAATTTGCTAAAAAGCTTGGCCTTTTGGGCATCGGTCTTGCCCTTGGTGTGCTTAAGTTTTGCCCACTTGCTATGTCCTGCCATGCAAAAAGCTTACTTTATATAAGCCGCTCGTTCAAATCTTGAGGCGCCACCTTGCCTAAATGTTTATACGCCGCGGCTGTTGCGACACGGCCGCGCTGAGTGCGCTCTATGAGGCCAAGCTGCAATAAAAATGGCTCGTGGACCTCGCTCAGTGTCGCAGGCTCTTCGGACAGTGCTGCGGCAAGGGCATTTACGCCAGCCGGGCCGCCATTAAAGCGATCTATCAAAACTGTAAGTAGTTTGCGATCGAGCGGGGTAAGGCCAAGGTTGTCGACCTCAAGCATGCCGAGTGCGGCGCTGACCGACCTTTCGGACAAAGGCTCGCGCTTTAGCTGCGCGTAGTCGCGGGCGCGCTTAAGCAAGTAGTTGGCGGTGCGCGGCGTCGAGCGACTGCGCTTGGCAATCTCGCGCACGCCGCCCTGGTCTATGTCCACACCTAAAATATTGGCCGAGCGCTTAACAATGTGCGCAATGTCGTCCTCACTATAAAACTCCAGACGATACACACCGCCGCTAAAACGCGAACGTAAAGGCGCCGACAAGTCGGCAACACGTGTTGTGGCGGCAACCAGTGTAAACGGCGGCAGCGGCAGCTCTATTGTGCGCGCCGACGGCCCCTTGCCAATGATGATATTTAAAACACCCGATTCCATAGCAGGGTAGAGGACCTCCTCAATGGCATGGCTAAGGCGGTGTATCTCGTCGATAAATAAAATATCGCCCGGCTGCAGGTTAGTTAAGAGCGCCGCCAGGTCGCCAACACGCTCGATGGCCGGGCCCGAGGTGCTACGCAGAGCGCCACCTAGCTCGTGGGCTATAAGGTGCGCCAAAGTTGTCTTGCCCAGGCCCGGGGGGCCGTAAAAGAGCACGTGCTCGGGCGGAGTTTGGCGCTCTTTGGCCGCCGAAATAAGGATATGGAGATTGTTTTTGACCGAGTCTTGGCCTACGTACTCGTCCCAGCTGGCGGGGCGCAGTGTATTGTCCAAGTAAGCCTCGGCGGCTTGTGGTTGAGCCGTATTTTCGGCCCCCTCTGTGGAGTCGCTTGACATAAAATAGATAGTATGCTAGGCTACCCAATAGCACGCTCCTCCCAGTCGGGAGCTTTTTTATTGGGCAAAGTTCACCATCAAGCAATGCGGCTTAACCGTTTTGGAACCGTACCGAGGACGCCTTGGCCTTTTGTTTATTCAAACTGCCGCGAGGGTCATCCTTAGATATGAATTCCGCTTCTGTGCTAGTCACAGATGTGCATTGCTTGGCGGTGAACTCTTCCTAACCTAACTTTACTCCCAAAACCCCCGAAGGTCATCATTGACCACCGGGGGTTTTGTGTTTAAAAGTCAGTACCCCAAAACTTCTTGAATTTGGTACGAAACCCCTTAGCTTTTGCAGGATTTTGCTCGAGCCACATGCGCACTTTTGTTTTTTGGCGAAACAGGCGCAACACAGACAGCAGGTCTAGGTCGTCCATAGATTTTGTATCTGCGTATATCCTATCTATCTCTTGCGCAATATGCGGGTCGAGTTTTACTGTAATAACGTAGTCGTCTATAACATTAAAATAAATTGCTCGCTCAGTATGGAAACTGCTTTTAGCAAAAGAGTGGCTGACTACGCGCTTGTCCAAAAACTTTTCGGTCCATTTGTCCAAATAAGTGTTACCGCCGACTATGAGACGCAACTTAGAGCTGGTGCGCCTGAGCGCGTGTATATACTGCTCTTCTTGTTTGGTCTGTACCAAATGGAACCAAGGGTGCGGATTGTAGCCCAGTAGAGTTTTGTCTTTAGACTGCTGTAGTAATAACAAAAGCAGATGCGACCAAAAGTCGTTCATCTTAAGCAAATCCGTAAAATGCCAAATTGTTTTTTGGCCCTTACTTGGAAACAGGGTAGGGAGGCTTGGCCGCTCTAGATATGTGTCAGCCATTGCGTCGGCTTGCTCGATATATTCTAAAACCCAAGGTAGGCGCAGGCTGTACTTTTTCCTAAGTTTAAATATCACGCCCTCTTTTTGGAGCTTGCGGAGGTCTTTGTAGACGCCTTGTATCGAATAGCGCTCGCCGCTCATCTGAGCGACCTTCTTCTGTATGTCCTGGCCCCCAAGGCTTGGGTGAGCCGCAAGAGTTTTAATAATTTGAGTCTTAAGCATACTAAACCATTGGTTTAATAACCCCTGTTTACTATACTTTTTGTTGAATGAAAGTCAAATAGTCGCCACTCTTTAACTGGAACAGTCTGTTCCGGCTAACCAAGGAGAAGATCATGTCTGCAATCCGCGTGCCGGGGTGTCCCGGCACATCGATCCGCGAATTGCTCTCGATGCATCCGGGCCTTCAAATCCTCGAGGTCACGGTCGAGAGCGGCGGCCGCATCCCCCTCCATTTGCACGACTGCGCCGCTACGATGATCGTGACGCGTGGTAGCGCGCGTAAGTTGACCGCCGACGGCTCGACTCAGCCGGTGAAACCCGGCGACGTCCTTGCTAAGGCGGCTAAGGAGCCGCATGGCTTCGACGACGTGGGCGAGGGTGGGTTCACGTTCATCTCGCTGTCCGATGGGCGGGGGATTGTCGATCCCAGCCTCCACGAGGTAACAAACTTCCAGCTCATGCCGAGCTGACGGTCGCTACCTAAACAATAATGAAGTGCCGCGGGAAACCGCGGCGCTTTTTAATCCAAATCGACGACACGCTTTAGCTCTTCAAGACTCGTGACGCCGCGCAGGACTTTGATGATGCCGTCTTCTTGCATACTCGGTATGCCTTGCGGTTTGGCTGCTGTTGCTACCTCGCGCTCGCTAGGTTTGGTGCGCAGGACCTCCTCGATAGCCGAGTCCATAAATACTGCCTCAAAGATACCGATGCGGCCTTTGTAGCCGCGATTGTGACACTCGGGGCAACCCTCAGGTGCCGCGTCCCACACAGTATCTGTCTTGGTGGGCAGCAAAGCTTTGTCTGTAATGGTCGCCAGGTGTTTGTCGATGACCGCTTTATCCTCCGCAGTTGCTGGCCTCTCTTTTTTGCATTTGTCGCACAGTTTGCGCACCAAGCGCTGAGCAAGTGCGGCGTTTACGGCCGAGGAAATAACTTTTTCATCAATCCCCAGATCAATAAGACGGGGGAACGAGCCCGGCGCATCGTTGGTGTGTAGGGTCGAAAATACCAAGTGCCCAGTAAGCGCCGCATTGATGGCAACCTCGGCCACCTCGCCGTCGCGGATCTCGCCGACCATTATGATGTCGGGGTCTTGGCGCAGTGCCGAGCGCAATCCTTCGGCAAAGGTGTATTTGCCTTTTTCGACTTGTGTCTGCACGATGCCTTGCAAGTGGTACTCGATGGGATCTTCGATAGTAATTATTTTAGAGCCAGGGCTATTTACTTTGCGCAAAAAGGCATAGAGCGTTGTGGTTTTACCCGAGCCGGTGGGGCCCGTCGTTAAGATCATGCCGTTGGGCTTGGCGATTTCTTTTTCGAGCCGGTTACGGAGTTTTTCCTCTAACCCCAACTCCTCGAGTGCAACACCTATGGCTTTAGGGTTGAGGATACGAAGCACCAACGTGTCGGCGTAGTTGCCAGGCAAAATCGAGGTGCGCAGCTCTATCTCGTCGCCTTTAATTTTTATACTAAAGCGGCCGTCCTGTGCCTGGCCCTCGACGTTGAGCTTAAGGCCCGACAGCAACTTGAGGCGCGAGAGGGTAAGACGATACGTTTCGCTGTCTATGCTCACAACATCTACCAAGACGCCGTCGAGGCGGTAGCGCAAACGCACATGAGCCTCCTCGGGCTCAAAGTGGATGTCCGACGCGCCGGTCGATAAGCCGCCGGCCAAAATAACCTCGAGTATGCGCGTAATGCGATACGCTTTTTTAAGCTCAATAGCCTCGGTAATAAGTTTGGTGATATCCTCGAGCCCTTTAACTTTATCTAACAGTTGCTCGAGCTCTTCGTTGCTCAGCTCAAAGACGCCGGCCTTTGTCTCGGTAGCAAAGCTTAAGTCGGCGTAGCGCAGGTAAGCACGCTTTAAAGACTCTTGCGAGCACATAAACAGCACAACCTCGTAGCCTTGCTCCTCGAGGTGCTGGACGAGCTGTTTTACTTTTGGATTTTCGGGCGCGCGTACCGCAACCGAGAGCCGTTTGTTGACCTTGCCGAACGCCGCCGCCTCGGTGGCCTTGGCTTCTGCCTCGGGTATGGTGCGCAGCGCATCGTTATTGACCGCCACAAGCGTAAGATCGACGTACTCGACGCCGTATTTTTTAGACAGTACCTGTGCTAGCTCTTCTTCTTCGTGCTTGCGCAAGAAATCTATGCGCTTGTCGCCCTCGGCCTCATCAAATTCCACCATGCAATTATTGTATACTCCTTTCCATATGACCCGCGTGGCGCTCTTTGAACTCCCGTACTTTGTACGCAATATTCTTGCCGTGCTTATGCTGGCCGAGCCTAAGGGCCAAGCGACACTGCTGTGCCTAGAGGGCAACCTAGGGGCGGGCAAGACCACGTTTGTACAGACCTTGGCCACCGAGCTTGGTGTAAAGGAGGTGGTACAAAGCCCCACCTACGTGCTGATGAAGACGTACGCGCTTGAGCTCTCTGGCCCCGCGCATCAGACCAACAAAAAGTTTACCAAGCTGGTGCACATAGACGCCTATAGGTTAGAGAGCCCCGAGGAGTTTGAGGCGCTGCGCCCGCAGGAGTTTTTGAGCGACAGGCAGGCCTTGGTGGTCGTGGAGTGGCCCGAGAAATTACAAGGCAAGCTCCCTAAACCCGATATGACGCTTAGGTTTTCGGCCGATGACATGAGTGAGGGCGAGCGCGATATTGACGCGGTATAGAGGCAAAACCTTGCCCAAGGTACAATGGCCCTGTGGCGCCTAAAGCTAAAAAAGAAGAAAACAAGCGGCTGGTAATACTCGATACCCACGCGATTTTGCATAGGGCTTACCACGCGCTGCCCGATTTTGCCTCGACTAAGGGCGAGCCTACGGGCGCTTTGTACGGGCTGGTGTCGATGCTCGTTAAGATAATCAACGACTTAAAGCCCGACTATATTGCCGCGGCGTACGATTTGCCGGGCGGCACGTTTCGCCACGCGGCGTACGAGGACTACAAGGCCAACCGCATTAAGGCCGACGACGACTTGTACACGCAGATAAACCGCGCGCGCGATGTACTGAAAGGCTTTGGTATCCCGATATACGAGGCAAAAGGGTTTGAGGCTGATGATGTGCTGGGCACCATCGCAACCCAGGTTAAAAAGAAAAAAGGCATAGACACCATTATTGCCTCGGGCGACCTAGACACGGTGCAGTTGGTAGACGGCACGCAGACGCGCGTGTTTACCTTGCGCAAAGGGCTCACCGACACGGTGTTTTATGACGAGGATGCGGTGCGCGCGCGGTTTGGCTTTGGCCCGGAGTCCATACCCGACCTTAAGGGTATCGCGGGCGATGCCTCGGACAACATTAAGGGCGTGCCGGGTGTGGGCGAGGGGAGCGCCATAAAGCTCTTGCAGATATACGGCAGTATCGAAAAGATATACGCCGCAATAAAAAAGGAGGGTGTCGAGAAGATTGCAGAAAATACAGGTGTGCAAAAGCGGTTTGTGCAGCTGGTGGCCGACAACAAAGAGAGCGCCGAGTTTAGCAAACAGTTGGCCACCATACATTGCGAGGCACCCGTTGAATTTGAGGTGCCAAAAAAGAGCTGGCAGGAGTCTGTCGACCAGGGCAAGATTATGAATATGCTGGTGGAGTTCGACTTTCGCTCGCTTATGCCGCGCGTAAAGGAGTTGCTCTTGCAGAATTCCTCCGCAAAAAATCCTTATCCCCAAACCGACGAGGACGCCGGTTCGGCACGCCCCCGCCTGGATTTTGTTGCGGAGGATTCTGCCGCCGCTCAAGTCCCGCCGGAGCAATTGGCTAAGGCCACTCTTGCGGTGTCTGTCGCAGACTCATCCGTTGCCGAGCCTGATATTGAGGATGTGTACCGGATGGGAAAGTCGCGCGACTTTGATGAGGCATACAAAAACTTGCTTGAGACGATTAAACGCGAGGGGCTGGAATTTATTTACAACAAGGTCGAGATGCCGCTGATGCCTGTGTTGCGACGCATGGAGGCGCGCGGTATTTGTGTCGATGCAGAATTTCTTAAAAAATTGTCCAAAGAGTACACTGCTGAGCTCGAGAAAATAGCCAAGCGCATATACGCGCATGCGGGCGGCGAGTTTAATATCGGCTCGCCAAAACAGTTGGGCGAAGTACTGTTTGATAAGTTAGGGCTCCAGACAAAAAAGAAGACCGCCGGCGGCCAACGCTCGACACGCGAGTCGGAGCTGCAAAAATTGGCCGATGCACATCCTATCATTGGAGACATTTTGATGTATCGCGAGTTGTCTAAACTACTCTCGACCTACATCGACGCTATACCTACCCAGCTTGATAAAGAAGGGAGGCTGCATACACGCTATGTGCAAATTGGCGCGGCGACAGGGCGCATGGCGTCTAAAGACCCAAACTTGCAGAACATCCCCATTAAGTCCGACTTGGGTCGGCGTATCCGCCATGCATTTGTTGCAAGCAAGGGGATGAAACTGGTGTCGTTTGACTACTCTCAAATCGAGCTGCGCATCGCCGCGATACTTTCAGGAGACGAGGGGCTTGTCGAGATATTTAAGTCGGGCAGAGACGTGCACACCGAGGTGGCCACACGTGTCTTTGGCGCGCAAAGCTCGCTCGACCCGTACGAGCAGCGCCGCCGGGCAAAGGTCATTAACTTTGGTCTGTTGTACGGCATGGGTGTTAATGCCCTGCAGCAGGGCTTGGGTACAAGCCGCAAAGAAGCGCAGGAGTTTTATAACCAGTACCTCGAGACTTTTCCGCGCCTAGCGAGCTACCTCGAAGAGGTTAAGGGGCAGGCCGCGAAGCAGGGATACACAGAAACATTATTTGGCCGCAAGCGTTATCACGACGGCATACGCTCGCCGATACCGTACGTTAAGGCCGCCGCCGAGCGCATGGCTATAAATGCGCCGATGCAAGGCACATCGGCAGACATCACCAAGCTGGCTATGATAGAAGTAGATAAGCTCTTTGCCACCAGTGACGTAGCGCATCAGCTTTTGCAGGTGCATGACGAGTTGGTGTTTGAGATAGAGGAGGAACATATAAAAGAGCTTGCGCCCAAAATAAAGAAGGCCATGGAGGGTGTTGTGCCGGCAGAGAAAGCCAAAGGTGTGCCGATAGTTGTAGACGGCAAATTCGGCCCCAACTGGGGCGAGATGAAAAAAATCGATGCTTAAAGTATTTGTCGGTAAAAGAGCAAAGGGCGCAGAGGAACTTAAGTGGGACACCATATCCCAAGATGAGTTGCGCTCGCTTGCCTCAACAACAGGGCTTTTTGGCGGCACGAGCACGTTTGTACTTGTGGGTGCTTTGTATGGCGAGAGGGGAGAGGAGTTTTTGGATGTGGCCGACGCTTTGGCTGAGTCGCCACATACATTTATTTTTGAAGAAGAAAAGCTGCTTAAAGCTGAGACAGACGTCTTAACTAAAGTCGGCGCAAAGATTGAGATAGTAAAAGCTGTTAAAAAAGAATTTAGCTTTGACCAATACGGCGTGGCAACAGCACTGGGTGCCAAAGACAAAAAAGGATTGTGGCTAGGACTTATGAAAAGTTTTAGAGCCGGCGAGAAGCCCGAAGCCGTCGCAGGTTTAATGGCCTGGAAGGCGCGGCAGCTTAAAGACGCTAAACTATCCCGCGCCTTAGTCGAGATGTATCACGACTCGCATAGAGGAGCAGGGGATTTGGAACTTTTGTTGGAACGGTTTGCCTTGACGCTATAGTGTATTTGTGACATCTTGTATCTGAAGTTTGGGACCAACAGGGAGACCATCATGTACAAGCGCGGAGTACTTTCTGCCCTATCAGCCAAGGCTTTGGTGACGGCTGCCGATTCGGGCGCTGAGCTTGTAAAGCTCATTGCCCGTGATCTGGCCACCCGTCCCGACTGCACCGTCGTCGACCTGGTCAACTTTTCCTGCACGTCGCTTGTCGCCGATCAGGCGGGGAAGCCCAGTGAGACGAGTGCGGAGCTGTGGGAGTGGGAGGGCATCATCCACACTGCGTTCAGGAAACTCGATTTCAGGAAGCAAATCGATGTCGTCATCGAGGTCGCAAAGGCCGTTGGCGAGGACGACAATATGGAAGCGGCGATGCAAAATCTGCTGACTTTCACGGAGCCGCCCATCGGCTCTAAGTCGGAGCGTCTGTTTTCGATCGGCGTAGATCTTGAGAGGCCAAAACTCTCCAAGGACCAAGCCTTGGTGCTTCTCGAGGCGACCAAGTACTTCGCCGCCAAGGAACTCAAGAAATAACCTTCGTACTGGGACTATGTCCCGCCCGGCTTCGGCCGGGTTTCGTTTTTATACCTCTCGTCACAAGTCTATCTTGTCCGCCCACCTGGATTCGAACCAGGGACCATCTCCTTAAAAGGGAGCCGCTCTACCAACTGAGCTATGGGCGGATAACCAGGACATTTTAACGCAAAAGCGTAAATAGGGCTATACCGCAGGCGACGCCGACGTTGAGCGACTCCTTTTTGCCGCGCATGGGGATCATGACGACCGCGTCGCAGTATTTTAAATTTTGTTTGTTGATGCCGCGCACTTCGTTGCCCATCACTATCGCGAGTTTGGCGTCTTTGTGCGGTGTGTAGTCAAAAATATTTACCGCGCTGTCGGTCAGCTCGACGGCCACAATAGTGTAGCCCTCGGCTTTTAGCTTTTTAAGCGCGGCAGAAAGCTGTTTGGCACGTTCGTGCGGGACGAACTTTTCGGCCCCCAGCGAGACTTTTACAAAGTCGCGACGCTCTTTGCCTTTTGGGTCGAGGTGGTCGGGCGTATAGCCGCTTAAAATAATGCGCCCGACGCCCGCGCCATCTGCGGTACGGAACATCGAGCCTACGTTGTGGGCACTGCGAATGTTGTGCAAGACCAAAATGGGCATGCGCACACAGTAGCAGACTCTGAACTTTTTATGAATGGCACTTCATCCGCGCTTTAGGGTAAGAGAAGTATTGTGAAGCTTCTTAATTAATTATATTTAGTATGACAACCACTATGCGGGGCGGCGTGCTTATGGGCGCAGTACTGGGGCTTTTTGCGATTGCGTCTTTGGCCTTGGCGGCCGCGCCGTCTTTATCGGTTACCGGCGGCAACACAGCCTACGCACCTATACAGGTTGCGGGCGCTGGCTTTGCCGCAGGCGAGCAAGTGCAGGTGATGCTCGGGCTGTCCAATACGACAGTAACCGCCAATGCGCAGGGCGCGTTTTCGGGCGCGGCGCTTACTATCCCCAACGTGCCGTCGGGCCTCTACATTGTTATAGGCATCGGCCAAACATCAGGGCAAGTAGCGTTTAGCTACTTGTTTGTGCAATCACTGTACCCGCAAGTCTCGCCATCGTCTTGGTATATACAACCGGGCGCGACACTTAGCTGGACGGGCTCGGGCTTTGCACCAAACGAGCCGATAGTAGTTAAGCGCGACGGCACGACTATTGCCTCGTTTAGCGCCGATGCGAGCGGCAACTTCCTTAATGCAGGCGGCTCGATGGTGCCCTACGCCTTGCACGGCGGCAGCAATACTTATGTCGTTAAGGGCAGCAACACGGGCGCCTCGATGAGCATGAGCCTCTCTGTTTCTGACTTTTATCCGTATGTTTCGCCGTTGTCGTGGTACATATTGCCGGGCAACACGGTTACTTTTGCGGGCGGCGGCTTTGGCCCCAGCGAGCCGGTGAGCGTCTACTTGGGTAGTAGCAACACGGCAGTTGCGCACGGCATGGCAGACGCATCGGGCGCGTTTATGGGCCAGGCGCAAGTGACCATCCCGTACGGCACCGGAGTAGCAAACTATCGCGTTGTGGGCGACCTGTCGGGCGCCGAGGCAGATGCGCCTATTACGCGCGCGGCCTTTTACTCCAACTTAACTCCATCGGCGTATTACTCGGCGCCGGGCGGGGCATTGACACTTGCGGGCTTGGGCTTTGCTCCAAATGAAGATGTAGCGATAAAAGTTGGCACGACCAACGCGGGCACTGCTCATACCGACGCGATGGGTAGCTTTGCAGGGTTTGCGACACACGCACCAACAACACCTAACACCACCGCAACCATCAGCGGTAAAGGAAGCC
>DASYIO010000069.1:0-6136 GCA_035997465.1 Minisyncoccota bacterium
ACAGCTATTGTACTGCAACTTGTTTAGCGGTTACAAAATCCTCTACCCCCAAGTATGTCTGCTCTGCCATCTGCGAAAGGGTCGCATCGCGCAATGCGCTTAGCTGCACTAGCGGCTCATAAATGTAGGAGTACTCGATTAAGACGCTACTGGCATCAAGCGAGTTGTTGGAGCCTATGGCAATAAGCTCTTGGTCTTCGGTGGGGCTGTGTGACTCTGCCGGCAACGTGCTTACATGATACATATCCTCTAGGCGCGCCTTAATGTCTTGCGCCACGGCCATCGAGCCTTTGGCATTACTAAACTGATGCTCGGGGACATACAGGGCAAACCCCGTAGGCCACCCCGGCAGGGCGCGGTTGGCGCGCGGCACATCATTAAAATGTATGTGGATAATGAGGTTGTACCCCTGCTCGTTGGCCCACTTATTGATGCCATACAGGCGTATAGCGACCTCGCTTGGTGCAAAATTGTGATTGACTATAACGTCTGAGGCAATATCACCCGAGGCTTTGTAGCCTTGCATAAGCGCGGTCTGCGACGCACGATACGCCAAAATGTCGGCCCGATGGTCGACAAAATATTGGGCAATTTCTGGGTCGTAGCCCGCATCATTGCGGGCCAGGCGCACTTCGATATTTTTGTCGTCGGCAAAATCGGCCGCAAGCTTTTTGGCCGCAGCAAGCGTAAGGTCGGCCTCGCGCAACCCGCCAAAGTAGGCGCCCGACGCTACATTGTCGTGGCCGGGCACAATAAGTACCTTAAATGCGCCCTTACCCCGCTGTGCGTCTTGGTACGCCTTATGCAGGCTGTCCGGGGTCGAGGAGTCAACAAAAAAGACAGAGGCCGCCTGCGTAAGTCTGTCGGTTACCGCTTTAAAGACGCCTGTTTGCAGCCCAACGCCAACGAGCATCCAAAGCCCGATTGCAACGGCTGCGTATTTCATGCTTCAAGTATACCCGCTATATTTGTGCCCTCGGCAGGAATCGAACCTACATCTTCTCCTTAGGACGGAGTAGCTCTATCCATTGAGCTACGAGGGCGCCTAATACTTGCTACGTCAAAACCGACCCTGTGGTCGGTTTTGAGTATGCTATAGATTTTGGTTTTGAGCTACGCCTCAATGCCCAGCTTGGCCGCAATTTTGGCGCGATCAAAGCCGACCATCATATCATCGCCAATGATTATGACGGGGACGCCGAGTTGACCTGTCTTTTGTATCATCTCCTCGCGCTTTTGAGCGTCGGTCGATACGTCGTAGCCGGTGTACTCGATGCCCTTTTCGGCAAAGAACTCTTTGGCCATTTGGCAAAAGTGACAGGTCGGGGTCGAGTAAATAGTGACAGTTTTTTGCATACGTCTGTTGTTATTTGCTAGTAAACCGATTATACCACGGCCGCCCGGGCTAGAATCCGAGCTTTTCTTTGACCAAGACCACGTGGACTTGGCGGCCGGTAAAGCCTACGTTTTCCTTGTGGTACACAAACACCTTGTTGACCGCCGTCCCAGCCTGCGGGCCGTAGACCTGCTTCATCCGGGCATCCTCAAGAGGCACAACATGCTGCATAAGGCGCAGGTAGGTGTCGGCCAAAGTTGGCACTATCTTTTGTGCGCCGACAACAAATACAACATTGGGCGAGGAGTAAACAATGTGCGGCAGCTGGCTGCCGGTATTAGAGGCGATGAGCATCTCGCCTGTCTCGCTTAGCGCGTGCACCGAGCCCGCGTAATAGTCGCTTGTGAGCGCCTGGCGGCGCAACTCTTTTTGCTTATCTGCGTCCTTCTCCTCGACTATACCCTTGTGCAGGTTGTCCCAGCCGTGGCCCTCGCCTTTAAGATGGTCGACAAATCCTATTTCTTGAAGGGTCACCGACGCGCCGTTCATGACAGATGCGCCTGCCGGGATAAGCTCTTTAACTTTAGCCAAAGCCTCCTCTTTAGTATTAACGACGACCGGGTTAAACCCACGCTCTTTTAATGCTGCTACCGTTTTGTCGATAGACTCCTGCGACGCCAATTGTGTGTAATCCATATGTCATTAGTATATACCTATGCTTTACTTTGTAAAGTATCCAAAAGGTGATACCATGGGGATATGGATGCCTTGGCCCCCTGCCCGGTACAAAAAACAGCCACTCTGCTTAGTGACACGTGGACGATGCTTATTATTAGAGACCTCTTGGAGGGCCCGAGGCGCTTTTGTGAGCTTGAGCGCTCGCTAGAAGGCATTTCGACACGCACGCTCACCCTAAAGCTCAAAAAGCTGGAGTCTGAGCGTCTGGTTAAAAAGCTCAAAAACGGCTCTTACTGTGCAACTCCCCGCGGCAAAGGTCTGCGCGCTGTCGAGCTTGCCATGCGCCGCTATGGAGAGAAGTATTTATAATGTGCGGAATGGGAGAATCGAACTCCCGCCCGCTGCTTGGGAAGCAGCTGTTCTACCACTAAACCAATTCCGCGATACGCCCTAATTTACCACACGAACAGCGCGCGGAAAATCTTTACAAAAATATTGGGCTCGTCTGCGGCCGCGGCGCTCGTAGTCGCCTCGCGCCTAATGATGTCTATTTGCCCCTCGCCCGGCTTAGCTACCCCATAGCGCTCGCGGACACCGGCCTCCATGCCCCTGTCGGACGATAGGGCCTCGGCGGCAGCCCCTACTTGGGTGTACTGCTTTTTAAGGCCATCGAGGTCGGCATGAGCGGCGGCGTCGGCCTCGCTGGCGGCCGCAAACTTGCCATACATGCCCCAGGCAGCCTTTACGGCAAAAAATGCCACTAGGGCCAACAAAAGTACCCCCAGGGCGCCGAGCACCGCACGCATGACGTCCTGTTTGGAGCTGCGGCGCTTGCGATAGTCCTGCATAGCCCCATTTTACCCCGCTTTATTTGCCCTTTATCGGAGCCGCCCGATGCTTTATACTGGGGGTATGTACGGCAAACACCACGGCAAAATCGTCAAAATCGTCAGCTATGTCCTCGCTATCGTTGTTATAACCTCGATGGTCGTGGCCTACTTTGCAGGCACGTTCTAACCCTTCGACTACGCTTAGGGTAAAATCCGACGCCTAGGTGTCGGATTTTACCATTTTCATAAACACGTCCTCGGGGATGTTTACGCGCCCGCGGTTGAGCATTTTCTTTTTGCCTTTCTTTTGCTTTTCGCGCAGCTTCATTTTGCGGGTAATATCGCCGCCGTACATGTGCTGGGTGACGTCTTTGGCCATGGCCGACAATGTTTTAGACGACAAGATGCGCCCGGTTGCGACACCCTGGATTTTGGTCGTAAACATCTGGCGCGGCAAAATTTTGTAGAGCTTTTCGACCGCAGCCACGGCCTCTTCGTACGCGCGATGCGTCGCCACAATACGGGTAAACGCGGGCACCGGCTCGTCGGCCACCAAAATATCGAGCCTGGTTACCTCGGCAGACCTAAGCTCCCCTATTTCGTAGGACACCGAGGCATAGCCCGATGATGCACTTTTAACTTTGTCGAAAAAGTTGCGCATCAGCTCGCGCAGCGGCATCGACACCTTAAGCATCATCCGGTCTTCTGAAAAGCGATCGGTCGAAAGAGTCGTGGCTTCGTGCTCGTACAAGAGCGGCAACAGGTTGCCCAGGTAGTCGCCCGGTATGAGTATCTCGGCCTCGACATATGGCTCCCACACATGTGCTACGTCGCCATGCTCGGGGAAAAGCGGTGGCGAGTAGACCACGATGCGTTTGCCGGATTTTGTTTCAACCTCGTAGGTAATGGTAGGCGTTGTGACAATAAGCGAGATGTTTGACTCACGCCTAAGACGCTCGGTAATAATCTCAAGGTGCAACATGCCCAAGAGCCCGCATCTAAAGCCGCGACCCAACACGCCGGAGGACTCCTCTTCGTACGATAAGCTCGAGTCGCTTAGCCGCAGCCGGCTAAGCGCTTGACGCAGTGCCGTAAAGTCGTCTTGGCTCTCGGGGTATACGCTGGCCCACACGACAGGCTTGGGCTCGGCATAGCCCGACAACGGGTGGGTCTTTTGCCCGCGGGCGCGCACCGTATCGCCCACGCGCGCAAAGCCCGACTCTTTAATGCCGGTGACCACGTAGCCTATCTCGCCGGATGAGAGTTTGCCGGTAACTTTGGGCTTGGGCGCAAAGACGCCCACCTCGAGTGCGGCAAAGGTCTTGCCGCCCGCCACAAACTCAAGCGCATCACCCTTGTTTACGGCGCCCTCAAACAGCCGCAAAAATACGATGACGCCCTGGTGGTCGGAGTATTGGAAGTCGAATATAAGCGCCTGCGGTGCCGGCTCGCCCTGCGCGCGCGGCGGCGGCACTTTGGCGATGACAGCCTCTAAGAGCTGCTCGACGCCCTCGCCCGTCTTGCCCGAGCATAAATAAATCTCCTGCGCCGAGACGCCGAGCAGCTTCATCACCTGCGCCTGCACGTCCTCAAGCCGCGCCAAGGGCGAGTCGATCTTGGAGAGCGCGGGCACGATAGCAAGCCCTAACGCCTGCGCGCTGCGCAAAACGGTCAGCGTCTGCGCCTGCACGCCCTGCGTGGCGTCGACAAGGAGTATCGCGCCCTCCACAGCGGTAAGCGCGCGCGACACTTCGTAAGAAAAGTCGATGTGCCCGGGCGTATCGATGAGGTTGAGCTGGTACTCGTCCTCTCCTACTTTGTAGCTCATGCGCACGGGCTGCATCTTGATGGTAATGCCCCTCTCCCTCTCTAAATCCATGGAATCTAAAACCTGCTCGCGCATAAGCCGCGGCTCGATGGTATGTGTCACCTCCAAAAAACGGTCAGCCAACGTGGACTTACCGTGGTCGATGTGCGCGATGATGGAGAAGTTGCGGATGTGTTTCATACGGGTGCTGCCCGACTATACCCTATCGCTCTTGCGCTAGCTACTAACATCGGTAGGCTCGACAACAACAGGCGGCGGGAGAAAGCGGTTTTTTAGTGCAAGGTATGTCTCGGCTATTTCTTGGTTTTTAAGGAGCATTAAGACAAGTACCGTAACCGCCAGGCCCCACACACCGCCGACAAACCCCTGCGCGAGTATGCCCGTAGCTGTGTTGATGTCGACCACAGCCCCCATGCCGCTGAGTGCTAGGTATGCCGCGCCGCCGCCCAGTATCGAGGCCCCAAGCGCCTCGAAGGTTAGCCGCCACAGCGGCGAGAGATTAAGTTTAAAATCGCGTTTTAAGTACCAAAAGCCCACGACAAACTCGGCGATAGATCCGAGCGCCATCGCAAAGGCAAGCATCAAAACCGTCGTGCCATTGAGGTCTGCGACGCGCAAAAGAGCCTCGAGCCAGTAGCGCAAAAAGAAGCTGCCGTGGAAGAGCGCGATAAACAAAAGCGCCGAGCCAACCGACACCACAACGTCGATAAGCCCGAAGTAAAACGGCTTGTGCGTATTGCCTGCCGCATAGTACGTGCGCGCAATTAAGAGCGACGCCGACTGAGCCAAAAGCGAAATGATAAAAAGCGCCAGCGCGGCAGCAACCAGCTTGGTGGCAGACCAGTCAAAGGCGCCCGAGCCTAAAATAGCGCGCACTAATTGCGCACGCAAAACAATAATAAGCACCGTGGCCGGTATCGTCCAAAAAAATATGTGCCGCAAAGCTACCTCGACGTGCCGGCCAAACTCAGAGTGCTGGCCGCCCGCGTGGAGCTTGGAAAGTGTGGGAAATGCCGCAACCGAGTACGACACGCCGATGATGGTAAGCGGCACCGCCTGCAGGTTCCATCCGAACATAAAGATCGAGATAGAGCCGGGTGCCAAAAAAGACGCCAGCGCGGTTAGGGCTGCGAGCGATATCTGGTTGGCACCTAACGAGAGGGTGCGCGGGACAGACAGCGCGAGCACCTTCCAAAACTCACGCAAAGATTCGCGCAGCGGCATGCTATTGCTCGCGCGCTCAGAGGCAAAAAACGGCAGCTGGATAAGCGCATGGAGCGCCGCGCCTATGACTACTCCCCAGGCCAAGCCGGTTATGCCCATGCGCGGGTACAAAAACATCACGCCGGCAATGATGCCCAGGTTGTACAAAAGCGGCGAGATCGAATAAAGAAAGAACCGATGCCGCATCTGAGTCAGGTTGGCCAAAATATTGGATGCGCCCAAAAATATTGGCTGCAGCAG
>DASYIO010000070.1:0-4990 GCA_035997465.1 Minisyncoccota bacterium
TCAACACTTTTGTCCTAAACTGTTGATTATTTTAGACAACTGAGTTATATTTTATATATGCCCGCACTTAAAAAGGCTCTGCAAGCCATCGGCCTTGGCGATAAACAAACGACCGTGCTTATGGTGCTTTTAGAGCATGGGCCGCTTTTAGTGGCGGCTGTGGCCAAGTATGCCAAGCTTAATCGCACTACTACATACGGCCTTTTAAGAGAGTTATCGACCAAGGGCCTTGTGTCACAGGTCAAAAAAGAGGGCGCAGATCGTTGGCAGTCTATAGCACCCGACATGTTGCCAGCTTATATAGAGAAGCGCCGCGATGACCTGTCGCAGGTTAAGCACGATGTCGAGGAGCTCGTGCCGCAGATTAAGCTCATGCGCACAAAGGGCAACGTATTGCCTAAGGTGCAGTTTTTTGAGGGCAAAGAAGGCGTCGAGCAAGCGTACTACGACATGGTCGAGCACAACGAAGGCAAAATGATATATGCGCTGACAGGACTCGAAGGCGCGGTCAGCTCGCTTGGTAACACGTTTATGGAGCGTTTTATTGCCACACGCATGCGACAGGGGATACACGCCGAGTACATCGTGCCCGAGACAGATGTTGCGCGCGAGGCAACGCTCGACGATTTAAAGAAAGGTCGCGCCGCAAAGTTTATTCCGCCGGAGTTCAACTTTAATATGGAGATATGCGTATACGACAACCGCGTCAGCCTCTTGTCCTACGCGCAAGAAAATCCCATCGCGCTCATTATCGAGGACAACACGATAGCTCATGCAATGAAGCAGATCTTTCGGTTCGTTCAAAAGAGCGCAAAATAATTGACGTGAATTTAAAAAGCAATACGCGCGGCTTTCGCCGCGCGGATCTTTGTTGTAGCAGAGAAGGGAAGGATTATTTGGTCCAACCTTCTCCCAAAATTATCCGGCCGGGCTCGACTTCGCCCTTTAGAATCTTTGTTGTGGCGTCGGTTACCTGACTCATCTTGATCATGCCGGTGTAGTCGCGGCTCATGCTCTCATCAGCGCGAAACTGCTCGCCCATCGCACTGCCCGCGACAAGCGGCAGGTCGATGAAATAGGCCTTGAGGTTGCTGTGGAGGTTGGCGAACTCGACCAAACTCCACAGAGCACCGGTGCCCGCGGTGTACCACGCGTACCCCGGCTCGCTCGAGACCGCACGACCTCCGAGCGCAATGAAGTACTGTGCGTTGGCGCGCGCGGCCGCATTGAGCAAAAGGTACGCGCCCATGGTCTTTGCCGCGAGATGCACCTTGATCTTGCGCAAATCCCCTCGCGAGGACATCCACCCCAAGTGTGCTGCATTGGTATAGATGCCAGCGGCATGGACTACCACATCCGGGGACATGCCCTTGAATACAAGGTCGACATCCAGAGCTTTTGTGATGTCGGCGACTTGGACGTGGTCGGCGCGCGGATTACGGCTCAGATAGGTTACCGAGTGGCCGTCCAACTCTGCGGCTTGTCCGATGGCTCGGCCGATACTTTTGGGCGTAGACGCGCCCGCAACGAGGATATCCATGGTTCTACTCCCAGGCTGATTGTTGACCTACCGATTCGTACGTTCGGTACCTAAATTGCACTACTCAGACACGTATGTCAATTGCTAAGAATAGCGGCGCTTCATCTTAAATTTAGCGCCACAGTATTTAATAGGCAGCGGACTGCCTCCAGGCAGTAAGCACCAGCACGCTGCGGAGGCAAACACATGAGCAAGCTCGGCACAACCGAGGATCCGATCCATCACCCCGACAGACAGACCATTGTCGTCATGACCGATGAGGGCCGTACGGGCGACCACTCGGCCATGATCGATAGGCACCCGGTGATGTGCAAGACCCGCCTGCTATTTAGCGCTCTCATGCGCGCACGAGACACCCAAACCGCCGCACAGCGGCTTGCCAAAGAACTTTTGAGTTAGCAAAGGCGAACCCCCCGCGCGCCCTTGCTCGAAAGCCCCATCGTGACCGCGGATGAACCGGCACGATGTGGGCTTTTGCCTTTTTATACACGCACAGGTTTGCTTACGTTTTGGAGTGTTACAAACAATCCCTTAAGCGCTTTGACGATGCTGGCACTTGTAACCTCGACCGCGACAAGCTGCTCCCAGTCGGCCAGTAGCGCGCGGTCGCGAAATATCATCACCTCGACCGGCGAGCTTATTGTGCCTTTGGGCATGACGCGAGTGTCTTTGGCTATCGCAAAAAATGTCTCGCCCAGCATGTCCTCGACCGTGCCGCCCATGGCGTGCGCAAAGCCGTCCTCTAAAACAAACTCGCCGATGATGTGCCGCGCCTTTAAAGATTTGTTTAGGTGCACCCAGTCGGCCTGCGGCACCTTGGCCACGTGGCGCCAGATGGCGTTGGGCTCGATGCAGTAAAGACGCTCGCCCGGATGCGCGGTTAAAAACTTTTGGTTGCTCAGCAACATCTCGTGCGCACCTTTATATATAGATACACTCGCGATGTCAGAGAGCGGGATAAGTTTGCCAAAAGCGGTCTTCTCCCTCTCTTCGAGCGACAACTCAAGGCGCTTGCGGATTAATTTGGATGCAACTAAAGACCAACGAACCTCGGTATGTGCTTTATGTCGCGCGACAAACCCGCGCACGTGCAGGCCCGCAAGTAAGCGCAACGCCGTCACGCGGGGGAGCGAGGCCTTTTTGGCTACATTGGATGTATTAAGAGGGCCCTTATTGAGCACGCGCAAAAGCCGCGACTCTTTCGCGTTTAATCCTAAAAACTTTTGTTGCTCTGCCGACACCATGCCCGCACTATATCATAGTGTCCATTTTTTGGACAGCCTAAATCTAAAAAGCGCTTATTTGTAAGGCTTGTCTAGGCTTTAGCAAAAAATTATCCAATTTCTGAAATAAGCCCAACAAAAAGTTTTAATTGTCTACGGATGCTCCGGAAGGAGCTCAAAACCAGATGGAGAATGGACATGCCTCCGATTGACGTAGCGTACATCCTGCAACGAGCAGAGGACTCCAAGGAGAAATGGGTTGGCCACAAAGACGGTGTCGAGTACCTATTTGTCCGGTGCGAAACATGCGGACATTCGTACGCCCGGCAGCAAGTGATCCGGATTGCTGTCGCGGATTTTGCAGTGTGGCGAAAGGCGAAGAAGGATGAAAGGAAGAAGTTCATTTCGCTCCAGCGCCACTGGGTAGCCTTCGTGATCACGATGACCTGTTTCTTTGGTCTTGTTGGCGGGTATATGTGGTCTTTTAGCGGTAACGCAGCTGGTGGGGCTTTCGTAGGAGCGATGGTGGGCATGATTTTTGCTGCCGTTATGTTCCATAAGCTGCCGTACTTCTCCACCCAGTCAAACGAAGAGCTGGCCCAAACAATCCAGAAGAACATCTTGGAACGGGCGGAGCTTAAAATCGAGCCCGACGAAGTGAGTCTCGATGGAGATATGCTGCCTCGCAAGTACGTGCTCATGGCAACCGAATAGTAGGGAGGAGCAAGTGAAATCCGAGGAGACAAAACAAAAAGAGGAGGAAAAGATCGACCCGATGATTTGGGTCATACTTGCCGTCGTGCTTGCAATCGATTTGGTCTTTTACGGCACTCTCGTGTACGGAGTAATCTGGACCTACTTTCACAGATAACTCGGATACAACTGAAAACGCCGGCCGTGTGGCCGGCGTTTTTCTTTACTCTAAAAATGAAATCAAATCTTGACACACTAGGCCGTGACCTCTATGGTGGCGCAGGTCACTGTATATTAGTTGCCGTATACAGCGCTCTAGATATGGTCCACAGGCAACGTGGACGGAGGGACGAACGATGCGTGTGCACTACGATCGTGACGCCGACCTTAATCTCATCAAGGGGAAGAAGGTCGTCATCATCGGCTATGGGAGCCAGGGCCATGCCCACGCTCTCAATCTGCGTGACTCCGGCGTCATTGATATCGCCGTCGCGCTGCGCAATACCTCGGCCGGAGTGGAAAAGGCCAAGGCCGAGAAACTCAACGTCATGGAAGTCGCCGAGGCCGCCAAGTGGGCCGACGTGATGATGATGGCGACGCCGGACGAGCTGCAGGCCGGCATCTACAACAATCATCTGCACTCGAACATGAAGCCGGGTGCGGCGCTCATGTTTGCGCACGGGCTCAATATCCACTTCAACCTGATCGAGCCGCGTACAGACATCGACGTGCTGATGATCGCACCGAAGGGCCCAGGCCATACGGTGCGCTCCGAGTATGTGCGCGGCGGTGGGGTGCCGTGCTTGCTCGCTATCCATAAGGACGCATCGGGCAATGCGCACGAGCTCGGGCTTGCCTACGGTTCGGCGATCGGCGGCGGCAAGGCCGGCATCATCGAGACGAGCTTCAAGGAAGAATGCGAGACCGATCTGTTTGGCGAGCAGGTCGTGCTGTGCGGCGGCCTCGTCGAGCTGATCAAGGCCGGCTACGAGACGTTGGTCGGGGCCGGGTATTCGGCCGAGATGGCCTACTTCGAGTGCTGTCACGAGGTGAAGCTGATTGTCGACCTCATCTTCGAGGGCGGCATCGCCAACATGAACTACTCGATCTCCAACACCGCCGAGTACGGTGAGTACGTGTCGGGCCCGCGCATCGTCAACGCCGAGACCAAGGCCGAGATGAAGCGCGTCCTCGCCGACATCCAGTCCGGCAAGTTTACGCGCGACTGGATGCTCGAGAACCGGGTCAACCAGACCTCGTTCAAGGCGATGCGGGCCAAGCTCGCGCAACACCCCATCGAAGAAGTCGGGGCGAAGCTGCGCGAGATGATGCCCTGGATCAAGGCCAAAGCACTGGTCGACAAGACGAAGAACTGACGCCGGCACGCCGGAATCAGAAAAAGGGCCGCCCTCGGGCGGCCCTTTTTGTTTGTCTACTTTCTGCGCTGACCGTGGAATTTTTTGTGGACCTCGCGCAGGTGCTTGTCGGTTACGTGGGTGTAGACCTGCGTTGTTGGTATGTTTTGGTGGCCGAG
>DASYIO010000071.1:0-1781 GCA_035997465.1 Minisyncoccota bacterium
CGAGCATCTTTTTATAGCATTGCTTGATGTACCGGGCGCCGCTCGCGACGTGCTATCGCGCTTCCGCATTACGCGCGAGGCCATTACGCGCGCGCTTATGGAGCTGCGCTCTACCAAGCAAGCCGCAGCCGAGCAGCCTAAAAAATTTAGGGCGCTGCAAAAATACACGCGCTCGCTTACCCAGCTCGCCGCACAAAATAAAATCGACCCGGTCATTGGCCGCGACGAAGAGATAAAGCGCGTCATCCAAATATTATCGCGCCGCACTAAAAACAATCCGATACTCATTGGCGAGGCGGGCGTGGGCAAGACCGCCATTGCCGAGGGCTTGGCCGCGCGCATCGCATCGGGTGATGTGCCAGACTCGTTGCGCGATAAAGAACTTGTCTCGCTAGACTTGGGCGCACTTATTGCAGGTACCAAGTACCGCGGTGAGTTTGAGGAGCGCCTTAAAGCTATTATGAAAGAGATAGAGCGTAGCGACGGCAAAGTACTTTTGTTTGTCGACGAAATACACACCATGATGGGCGCAGGCGCCGCAGACGGTGCTATGGATGCCAGCAACATGATTAAGCCCGCACTGGCGCGCGGCGAGTTGCATATGATAGGCGCCACAACACTGCGTGAGTATCAAAAGCACATTGAGCGCGACCCGGCGTTTCAGCGGCGCTTTCAGCCGGTGTATGTGCTGGAGCCTTCGCCCGAGGACGCTATAGCTATTTTGCGCGGACTTAAAGAAAAGTACGAGCTCTTCCACGGTGTGCATATTACCGACGACGCGCTTATTGCGGCTGTCGAACTTAGCAGCCGCTACATACCCGACCGTTTTTTGCCCGACAAGGCCATTGACCTTATCGATGAGGCGGCATCGAGCCTGCGCATAAGCCTCGAAAATAAACCGCCGGCCTTAGAGGACGCGCATCGCAAAATAATGCGGCTGGAGGTAGAGAAAGAGGCTCTGCGCAAAGAGGCCGAGTCTGACGCCGACCCCGCAGCCGGTAAAAAGACCGCGCAGAGTAGCAAGGCTGCGGCGCGTGTAAAGGTCATTGAGCGCGAGGTGGCCGAGCTTAAGGAGTCTACGCACGAGCTTGAGCAGCGCTGGAAGAACGAAAAGCAGACCCTGGGTGATATCAAATCTATTAAAAAAGAGCTCGAGTCCTTGCGCATCGAGGCCGAAAGCACCGAGGCTCAGGCACAACTGTCGCGTGCGGCCGAAATACGCTACGGCGAGATACCGGCTATGGAGCGCGAGCTAGAGCAAAAACAAAAGCGCCTTAAAAAATTGCAGTCGACTCGCCGCATACTTAAAGAAGAGATAGCCGAGGTCGACATTGCCGCGGTTGTGTCCAAGTGGACCAGCATCCCGGTGTCGCGCATGCTCGAGGAAGAGGCCGCAAAACTCATGCGCATCGAAGAGGTATTGGAGAGCAGGGTAGTGGGGCAAAAAGAGACCGTGCAAAAAGTCGCCGACGCGGTTAAGCGCTCGCGCGCGGGCATCGCCGACCCCAATCGTCCCATTGCTTCGTTTATGTTCTTGGGCCCTACGGGCGTGGGCAAGACCGAGCTTACGCGCGCCTTGGCCGAGTTTATGTTCGACGACGATCGCTCGCTTATACGCGTCGACATGTCGGAGTATATGGAAAAGCACTCGGTCTCTAAAATAATCGGCGCACCCCCAGGTTATGTCGGCCACGAAGAGGGTGGCTCGCTTACCGAGCTTGTGCGCCACAGGCCTTACTCGGTTTTGCTATTTGACGAGATAGAAAAGGCGCACCCCGAGG
>DASYIO010000072.1:0-10224 GCA_035997465.1 Minisyncoccota bacterium
ATGTTGGGCGTCGGGATAAGTGCGTAGGTATACTCGCCCCTAAAGTTATCTATCACCCCGACTGATACGTCGCGGCCCGATATATACTCCTCGACAAGCACTTTGGGTGACACCTCAAAAGCTTGGTGCAATGCATGCTCGAGCCCATGATAGTTATGCGCCACGTGTGTGCCTACAGACGAGCCGCCGGCAACCGGCTTAACTATTGCAGGATGTGGGAACGAGCGAAACAGTTTTTGAGCCAGCGCGTCTATCTCGCCCTCGCGAGGCGGGTCCAGCACCAGGCCGTAAGGAGTTTTGATGCCCAGCTTTTGTACGGCCTCTTTGGTGTGTTGCTTGTTAAAGGCAATTGTCGAGGCAAAGGCATTAGAGCCGGTATAGGGCACCCCCAGCAGGTCTAGCTGGCGCTGTACGCGGCCGTCTTCGCCATACTCGCCGTGCATAGCGTTAAACACTACGTCGACACCCTTAAGGGCTTTTTCGGGCTCCATAGCCACGCCATGTGCATGCCACTCGCCGTCGCGGGATATAAAAATGTCGCGGGGCTCGTACTTTTCTTTATCGAGCGCCTCTAAAACACGGGCGCCTGTTTTAAGCGACACCTCATACTCCCTACTTGGGCCACCGCGCAATACCCCTACGACCGTTCTCATAGTGCTAAGTATATAACAAAACGCAACGCCGCCGATGACCTCGGCGTCGTCGTCATTTCACAGGAGGAGCCTCAGTGGCTTCTAACCCGTATTCGAATAGACTCGTAACAGCCCTGGCAGGTGAATTTCTCCCCGTTCGGATTAATGTGATTGTACTCATCACATAGCGGACAGAGTACAAAGTTCTGACGAGGAGAAATAATAATTTCCGCCATCGGCCGTTGCGGCGGGTAGAGTTCTACATGGCGGCGATTGCGCACCGCGTTAGTGCGGCCACGACCCACAATTTCTTTTGTCTGAATGCACTTGAAACGATTGCGGCCAAGAGGCTTGAAAGTTGTCTCGACAAGACCGCCTGGGTAGTGAGCGAAAGGGTCGGCCATAGCCGCGTCTCCCCGTTTGAGTTGAAGGACTTTGAACTTCAAAAGGAATGTACCACAAACTATTCAACATTTAAAGCCCTAACCTCTTGCGCATCTTTTTGCGGTTAAAGGTTATGGCAAAGCGATGTGCCTCGGCATTGGCCAAAAGTATGTCGCGCTCGCGGTCTTTTATGGCGTTGCGGTCGCCCGATATGCCCTTGGGGCGGTGCTTTTCGTCCTTAACCACACCCACTACCGGTATTTGTATGCCGTATTGGTTTAATACTTTTTGGGCCGCGTTTATTTGTGCCGTACTACCGTCGACAACAATAAGTTTGGGCAGTGGCCACTCGTTGTGGCCAAGCCTGCGCGACAACACCTCGCGCAAAGAGCCCGGGTCGTCCCCGCCCTTAGCCGTATGAATATTAAATTTGCGGTACTCCATTTTGTTGGGCAAGCCGCCCTCGACAACCGTCATAACCCCCACGTGCCCCGAGCCAGCCAAGTGCGCAATATCATACGCCTCGATGCGGGTTGCCTGGGCCGGGTTTTGGCTGCGATACTCGTCTTTAATAAGCGATACGTCTTGAATATGCGTTAAGCCAAAGAGCTGCTCTTTGAGCCTCCCCGCCTCCTCAAAGCGCTCTTCTTTTGCGGCCTGTTTCATCTCGCGCTTCATGGACTTAACGAGCAATTTCTTTTTACCCTGAAAAAGCAAAACAATGTGGCGGATAGTTTGGCGGTACTCCTTTTTGCCTACGGCGCCCGAGCATACGCCTGGGCACAGGCCGATAGTGGCATCAAAGCACGGCTTGCACATGCGGCCCTTCTTCGCCGAGGCTTCGCAGGGTTCGCACTTCGTGCGATACGGGAATATCTTGCGAATAAGCTTCATCGCCTGCTGCAGTTGCAACCCATGCGGAAAGGGTCCAAACGTATAGGCGCGCTTGTCGGGCGGGCACTCGGCTTCTAAATTTTTGCCCCGTATGACAAGCACGCGCGGATAGTCCTCTTTTGTAATAACGACACGATTAAAGCTCTTATCGTCTTTAAGGTCGGTGTTGTAGTAGGGCCGGTGGGTACGTATTAAAGAAGCCTCGAGCAAAAGCGCCTCGAGCACCGAGTCGGTTTGGCGCCAGTCAATGGTCGCAGCTTTATCGAGCATCTCGACCAAAAGAGGCCCGCGGGTATCCATTAGGTCTTTGGCAAAGTAGCTGCGCACCCTATCGCGCAGGCTGGTGGCCTTGCCAATGTAGAGCAGCTTTTTGTTCTTCCCCAAAAAGAAGTAAACCCCGGGCTCATCCGGCAGCTTTTTCATGCGCCGCTTGAACTGATCAAGATTCATAGCAAGATACTACCGCCTCTTGAGTACCTTTTTAAGGTACCGCCCGGTATGCGAGTGTTTGTTGTTGGCAACCTCTTCGGGTGTGCCTTTGGCAACCAGGTTGCCGCCGCCCTGGCCGCCCTCGGGGCCAAAGTCCAACAGGTAGTCGGCATTTTTTATGATGTCCATGCTGTGCTCAATGAGCACTACCGAGTTCCCTGCCGCTACCAACTTGTTGAGTATGTCTATAAGCTTGCGCACGTCCTCGTAGTGCAGGCCCACCGTCGGCTCGTCGAGCAGATAGATTGTCTTTTGCAGGTGCGGGCGATACAGCTCGCTACTTATTTTGACGCGCTGAGCTTCGCCGCCCGACAATGTTGTGGCCGACTGCCCCAACTTTAAATACCCAAGCCCCACGTCCTCGAGGGTCTTCAATCGGTCATATATCCCCGGGATGTCGATAAAGAAGGCCAAGGCCTCCTCAATGGTCATCTCCAGGACGTCATAAATATTCTTTTTCTTGTACTTAACCTCAAGCGTCTCTTTGGTAAAGCGCTTGCCGTTGCAGACATCGCAAGTCACATACACTGTGGGCAAAAAGTGCATCTCCACAGCAATAGTGCCGTTGCCCTCGCATGTCTCGCACCGGCCGCCGTGGCGCGCCTGCGGCACATTAAACGAAAAGCGCGAAGCCTTCCATCCCCTGGCGCGAGACTCGCTGGTCTCGGCAAACAGCTCGCGGATAAACGCAAAGGCCCCCGTATAGGTTGCGGGGTTGCTGCGCGGTGTGCGGCCTATGGGGCTTTGGTCGATAAGTATCGCGCGGCTTAGGTGCTCGGTGCCCTCGAACGAGGCCGCGTTAAACACTTTGTTAGTGCGGTACTTTTTGTCAAAGCGCGCACGCAAGTTTTCGTACAGTATCTCGTACAAAAAGGTCGACTTGCCCGAGCCCGACACGCCCGTAACTGCCACAAGCCGGCCCAGTGGCACCTCGGCCGAAAGATTTTTGATGTTAAAGGCTTTGCCGCCCTTAATCTTTATAGAGCCCTTGTCCTTTTCGCGACGCTCGTCGGGGACCTCTATCACCTTCTCGCCCCGCAAGTACGCAAGAGTTACCGAGCCGCTGTCGTTTTTCTTGGCAGTCAAAAGTTTTTCTAGATCATCAGCCACCACAACATGGCCGCCGTGCACACCGGCGCCGGGCCCTATGTCGACCAAGTAGTCGCCGGCATAAATAGTATCCTCGTCGTGCTCGACGACAATAATAGTATTGCCCAAGTCGCGCAGGTTAAGGAGCGTCTTGATAAGCCTTTCGTTGTCGCGCTGATGCAAGCCGATGGTCGGTTCGTCTAAAACATACAAAGCGCCTACCAAGCCCGAGCCAAGCTGGCTGGCTAGGCGGATGCGTTGCGCCTCACCACCCGACAGTGTGTTGGCCCGACGCTCAAGCGTTAAGTAGTCCAAACCTACATCGAGCATAAACTTCAATCTTGCTGTAATCTCTTTAATAACCGTCTTTGATATTTCTTGATCTTTTTTAGACAGCGAGATTTCCTCAAAGTAATTGTACGCCTCTTGTATCGAGAGCCCCGTTATTTCGACAATGTTGAGCCTCCCCTGTTTGCGCCTTTCTGCGGGCTCGGGGATAGGCTCGTCGCTGTCTTTGGGGGCCTTTTCTAAAAACACGTTAAGAGCCTCGGGGCGCAGGCGCGCGCCATGGCACACCGGGCACGGCTCGTCGCTCCAAATATGCTTGGTGCCCAAGCCGTTGCAGGCCGGGCAGGCTCCGTACGGCGAGTTAAAGCTAAACAGCCTCGGCTCTACCTCGGGGAAGCTAAATCCGTCGTACGCGCACATAAACTTGGCAGACACCAAGCGCTCCTCGCCATGCTCCTCGACACGCACGAGGCCCTCACTTTCTTGCAGGGCACGCTCGACAGCCTCGCCTAAGCGCTCGACGGCGGCCTTTTTGTCGGTCTTAAACTCAGATACCAAAATTTCGTCGACAAGTGCGTCGATATCGTGCTTTTTGTGGCGGGCCAGCTCGACGCGCTGACGCAAAGATATAAGCTTGCCGTCCACGCGTGCACGCTCGTAGCCTTTGCCCAACAGGTCGTACAGCAGCTGGTAGTACTCGCCTTTGCGGCCGACAACCACAGGGGCATAGATACGCACAGTGTCGTCTTGTATGTCCACACCCATAACCTTGCGGGTCTTTTTGGGTGCGGCTTTAGTAACGCTCTCGACAATGCTCTCGATGATCTCCTGATTGCTGTGCTTTTTTATCTCGCGGCCGCACACCAAGCAGTGCGGATGCCCCACGCGCGCGTACAAAATACGCAGATAGTCATAAATTTCGGTAATGGTGGCGACTGTCGAGCGCGGGTTGTTGCTGCGCGACTTTTGGTCAATAGATATTGCCGGGCTTAGACCTGTTATTTCCTCGACATCAGGCTTTTGCATCTGGCGCAAAAATTGCCGCGCGTAGGCGCTCAAAGACTCAATGTAGCGGCGCTGGCCCTCGGCAAAAATAGTATCAAAAGCCAATGACGATTTGCCAGAGCCCGACAGCCCGGTAAAGATGACCATCTTGTCCCGCGGGATCTTGAGGTCGATGTTTTTTAAATTGTGGGTTTTAGCCCCTTTTATATGAATGTGGTCCTCCATAATTGGATACACAAATACGCGTCGAACGCGATAAAACCCACGGATACTCCGGGGGTTGGTCTATGTGTACACAAATAGTATAGCACAAGTGGCTCTATAAAAAAGTTAAACCCCGCGAGTCTTAGCAAGCTAAGAAAGCGGGGCTTACGTCCTGGTGCGCTTCTGGGGCGCACCCTACGGTTCGAAAAGGGGCGGAACAGACTCGCTCGGCTGCCAGAGGAAGCCTTACTGCGGCATCTATTCCTAGACCTTATCTAAATACCATTATACACCCGCCCCTCTTAATTGTCAAGTGACACAAGAGGGGTGGGTAAAAAGTCCTTATTTTAAAGCATTTTATAGACAGCAAGAGCGGCGCTTACAGCGCCGCTCTCCAAAAGAATGTTTGCGTCAGCATTATCGCACCAAGACAAATCTTGTGCCACATAAAGACAACCCACTGAAACAAGAACGCGTATTCCGGATTAGAGTCGATGTAGAGAGCCCCGTAGAGAAAGCAGACGACTGCTAAGCATCCGCCATAGAAGGCTCCGTAGATGCCGTCTGCTGGCGTTCGATCCTTCCAATCTTGCATGACGGCCTCCGTGCTGTTCTGTTTTACAATACCAAACCCACCCGCAGTGTCTATGGTTATTTACGATTTGATTTCTTAGCTTTTTCTTTTGAGTCGCGCTGAGCGCGCTTAACTTTGCCGGCATCAATGCCGCGCAAGGCCGAGCGTTTGGCCGGGCCGCCTTGGGTTATGGTGTAGATCTCGTCGCGCAATATGGCCGCCGTTTCAAAATCCAGGTTTTTGACCGCCTCAGCCATTTGCTCGCGCTTTTCGGCAATAAACTTGCGCGGATCTTTTTTATACAAGTCTTGGTCGACATCAAGCAATTGCTGCACCGCTTTGCCGTGCTCGCTCCTAAGTTCGTCGGTAATATCTTTAATAGCTTTTTTAATAGTTACGGGGGTGATGTTGTGCTTGGTGTTATAAGCCACCTGCACCGCGCGACGGCGGTTTGTCTCGCTTATTGCTTTTTTAAGCGACTCTGTTTCGTTATCGGCGTACAAAATAACGCGGCCGCCCACGTTGCGCGCCGCGCGGCCTATCGTTTGTATGAGCGAAGTTTCTGAGCGCAAAAAGCCCTCCTTGTCGGCGTCGAGTATGGCAACAAGCTCGACCTCGGGCAAGTCGAGTCCCTCGCGCAGAAGGTTAACGCCCACCAAGACGTCGTACAGACCCTTGCGCAAGTCGGTAAGGATCGTGATGCGGTCCAAAGTTTCGATATCGCTGTGCAAGTACGCTGCTTTGTACCCTCGCTCTTTTAAATACTCCGACAAGTCCTCGGCCATCTTTTTAGTAAGCGTCGTTATGAGCACGCGTGCACCCTTGTCTATTACTTTGGTGGCCTCCTCCAAAACATCCTGCACCTGGCCCTTGGTAGAGCTGGTACCAGTAACAGGGCGCACGATAATTTCGGGGTCTATCAATCCAGTAGGGCGGATTATTTGCTCGACGATATTTTTGGGGCCAGACTTTTCTTTTTCATATTGGCCTGGGGTCGCAGAGGTATATATCACTTGCCCTACCCTTTCCTCAAACTCCTCAAACTTAAGAGGACGGTTGTCTATAGCCGACGGCAAGCGGAACCCGTAGTCGATAAGGTTAGTTTTGCGCGCCCGGTCGCCCTCGTACATACCGCCAATTTGCGACACGGTCACGTGGCTCTCGTCGATAATGGTCAAAAAGTCGGGCGTCCCGTCTGCCTTGTGCGGAAAGTAACTAAGCAGCGTGTAGGGCGGCTCGCCCGGCCTGCGGCCGTCAAAGTGGCGCGAGTAGTTTTCTATCCCGTTGCAATAGCCCATCTCGCGGATGCGCGCCAGGTCGTAGGTGGTGCGGCGCTTAAGACGCTCGGCTTCCAGGAGCTTGCCGGACTTTTCTAACTTTTCGAGTTGGTCTTTTAGCTCTTCTTTGATGCGCTCAATGGCGCGCAGCCTTTCGTCCTCGGGAGTAACGTAGTGCTTGGCCGGAAACAGGAAGAGCGATGTCTGCGATTTAATTTCGGCGCGCGTTGTGGCGTCTATAATGCGCACGTTGCCTATTTTGTCGCCCTCAAGGTCAACCTTGTATATTACCCGCTCGCCGGTGGGCATTATCTCGACACTATTACCAAGCGCCCTAAATTTGCCGGGGCTTAGGTCGGCTGTTGTGCGCTCAAAATAAATATCAACAAGCTCGCGTATAAGCTCCGCGCGGGTCTTTTTAACGCCACTGCCAATTTCAAGATGTACCTTGCGATACTCCTCGGGCGAGCCCAGCGCATAGATGCACGACACCGAGGCTACAATAATGACGTCGCTCCGGGTCAGCAGGGCCTGGGTCGAGGCATGGCGCAGACGGTCTATCTCTTCGTTTATCTGCGCCTCTTTTTCGATATATGTGTCGCTGGTCGGTATGTAGGCCTCGGGCTGGTAGTAATCGTAATACGAGACAAAGTAGTGCACCGCCGCATCAGGAAAAAACTCGCGGTACTCTTGCGCCAACTGGGCGGCCAGGGTTTTGTTGTGGGCAATGACCAGGGTCGCCTTGCCTATTTGCTCGATGACATTGGCCGCGGTAAAAGTTTTGCCCGAGCCAGTAACGCCAAGCAGAGTCTGGTTTCGCTCGCCTGCCTTAATACCCTTAACCAAAGCCTCGATAGCCTTGGGCTGGTCGCCGGCGGGAGTATGAGTTGATTTAATCTTAAATGTTGCCATGTTGGTATTGAGCTAAAAATGTATCACGAAACTCATTAAAATTCCCATTAAGTATACTTTCGCGTATCTTTTTAGTCAGGTTGGTTAAAAAGTAAATATTGTGCTGCGAGGCCAAAATAAGCCCCAACATCTCTTTAGTCCTAAACAAATGATGCACATACGCGCGAGTATAGCTTGTGCACGTCGGACACTCGCAACCATCATCCAAAGGTCCGAAGTCCTCGCGGTATGCGGCGGTCGTTACCTGGTACTTGCCCATTTTTGCATACACGCCGCCGGTGCGGCCGTTGCGCGTGGGCAAAACGCAGTCAAATGTATCGACACCGTAGGCCGCCCCTAAAAATAAATCCTCGGGCTCGCCCACCCCAAGCCCATGCACAGGCATGCCCGAGGGCAACTCCTTAAGCACATCAAGCGCCGACTGCAGCGAGTTGGGGCCGTACTTAGAGGCAAACGAGCCACCCAAGCCAAAGCCGTCAAAACCCATGTTGCCGATTTCTTGGGCGCTCTGGCGGCGCAAGTCGTCAAATTGCCCGCCTTGCCCTATGCCGTATATTGCCTGCTTTTGGTTGGCCTCGATATTTTGGCGATGGGTCGTCAGGCTGCGTTTGGCCCAACGCGCCGTCCTGTCGGCTGCCTCTTTTTGATATTCGTACGGCTCAACAGGCGCTGTGCACTCGTCAAAGGCAAAAAAGATGTCGCCGCCAAGTTTGTGCTGGATCTCGACCGAGCGCTCGGGGGTAAAGCGGTGGAGAGTGCCGTCGACATGTGATGTAAAAGACACGCCTTCGTCGTCGACTATCGCAAGCTTGCCGTGGCTTGTCGCTAAATCTTCATCGTATAACGCAGGAGCCGCAAGATTCTTTTGGGGGGAGTTGGGGTCGTGTTCATCTCTCCCCCCGGAAGGATCTTGCGGCTCCTCTGAAGAAAACTTTGAAACCTTCTTGCCAAATGCCGAACCCAGCGAAAATACTTGGAAGCCCCCCGAATCGGTCATCACAGGCCCTTGCCAGTTCATAAATTTGTGCACGCCACCCGCCTTGGCTACCAAGTCCTCGCCCGGCGAAAGGTATAGGTGGTAGGTGTTTGCAATAACAACCTGCACGCCAAGTTTAGGCCAATTTGCCTGGTCGACACCCTTGGATGTGGCCTTGGTCGCCACGACCGTAAATGCCGGAGTTTGGATGTCGCCGTGCGGGGTACTCAAAATCCCGGCTCTTGCACCGCCGGGAAGTTGCTTGTCTATTTTTAAGTTAACAGGACGCACGTAGACCCATCTTACTGTGCCACGCCCGCAGGCTCAACCTTGAGCACGTCTACCTCGAACATAAGCGTCGAGTTGCCCGGTATGGGGCCGTAGTCTGCCGGGCCATAGCCTAGCGCCGGAGGTATTACCAAAATGCGCTTGGTGCCCGCCTGAGCACCCACAAGGCCCTGATCCCAGCCCTGGATGACCTGGCCTGCGCCTAGCGTAAAGCTAAACGGAGCTTTGCCGACCGAGGTGTCAAAGACCGTACCGTCCTGAAACTTGCCGGTGTAATTAACCGTAATGGTGTCGCCCGGCGCCGCGGCGCGGCCGCTGCCTGTAGCTATGTCTTGCATGGCAATTTGTGATTGACCCGTGGTCGTACCTTGAGCCGCTTGGGTAGTAGTAATAGGAGCCTGCGTTTCGGAGTTTATCGATGAGGTGCTAAACGGTACGCCCAGGATAAAAAATACACCGACTACAATTAATACAATTACGACCGCGATGCCTGTATATAAAGTCTTCTGATTCATAGCTCAAGACTACTCCCCAACAAGGCCCGCGGCAAGCCGCGCGTGGGGACTACTCTCCTTGTGGAAATACGACATTAATATGCGCGGTTGCGGCCGCATCCCCTACCTCGCCCTGGCCATATGCCGCGACACTCGCACTCTGCGTCTGTGCCGGCAAAAACTTTGCGTTGGCTCCTAACAACACTACCGCCACAAGAGCGACCGCAATACCCGGGATAAGCAAGTCGGTGGGCTGGACCTGGATGCGGACAAAGAACGTAAGTGCCAGCACCGTTATGAGCACGGCCGCAATAGAGGCCAGCGCCCATGTGCCGCCCGTGCGCGATGTATCGAACGCGTTGGCCAAAATACGCGCGACAGATTGCATAAACGACTGCTTAGGTGCCGGAGTAAGCGCAGCAGGCGGCTGGAGCTCGGCCTGCGTTACCTGCACAGGGGCGGGCTCTACCTCGGCACCCGCAACCGATGCCTGGGCTTGAGTCTGCGGGATACTGCTTACCTTAGGAGACGACTCCGCGGTCTTTATTTGTGCTACGGCAGGCGAGGCAAAAAATTGCACGACAAATGTCGCCGATGCGCCTTTGTACATGCCGTTGGCAATACCTACGCCCATCTCTTGGTATTGCGGCTTGACTATGTTGGCATGATGCGTGGGCGATGCCATCCATGCGTCCACAACATCTTTGGAGTCGTTAAA
>DASYIO010000073.1:0-14729 GCA_035997465.1 Minisyncoccota bacterium
AGTCCATCGCGTTTTTGTATGCCTACAACCTTTTGGGACAAGAAAGCAAAAAAGTCTTTTCTGAGTTGTATAACCTCATTGTCATCCGAGGCAGTAAACGTGCGAAAGGCAAAATGCAGGTTGCGCTTAGCAACCGCGAGAGGGCAAAATCCCCACATCGTATAGAGGTTTATAGCACTTTTTGACACGCGTAAACTATATAACAAATATATAGTTTAGTAAATAGATTACTGAGGCGCTATAGTTTTAATATATTTAACGATATCTATCTTTTTACCCAACATCTTGTACGCTCGGCAAAAGCTTTTTATAAGAGCCACAATCTCTGTATTTTCGATACTCACTGCGTAGCCTCGCTCCCAGTCAGCCAAAATTGCTCGGTTGCCAAACACGACCAGCGTCGCATCGAAATCGATAAATTCGTCCGGCACAGTGTAGCCCACCCACAACCGCCACCGCGCCAGACTTTTTACGACTTTTGCGTGGACAAGTTGATTAGCCAGGTCACGAAGCGTCTTCTCTCCTAAAATAGATTCAACGATGATCCCTTTTTCGTGCGCACGAATGTGCCAACGCTCTAAGAATTCGACTCCGCCCTTTCTTGCGACGGAATGTATTGCCTTGGTGCCCTCCAAAATAAGTACCCTGTCGGTTCTTTTTGACTCTAGAGCCTTGTTATAAAGCCTACGTATTGCCTCAACTCCTTTTATTGCCTGAGTGTCGGTAGACTCAACTTTTCCCAGCAAAGAAAATGGATCAGCAACCGCATACCATCGCTTGCGTTTACCCACCAGATCAAAAGCCGCCAATCCCCTCTCTTGCAAACGTCCCAAGGGCCAATACACGGTCGTGCGGTGCAAGCGTGTTGTTTTAACCAATCCTTGTATCGACACGGGCCCATGACTCTTTAAAGCTTCGAGGACTCTCGTTTCATTTTTTGAGAGACTAAGGAGCTGCCTTTCTTGCTTGGGCACCATGGTGCCATATTACAAGTGACGAGAAAACTCGTCAAACGAAATTTGATACCGCTATTGTTTGTAAGGAAGATACGGTCACGGAGAAATATCATGGGCGAAGAAATAGACCACGAAGCGCGGGTGAGGTTGAGCCTTCTGTTGGCGGGGTTTGCGCCTGGAAGAGAGCATCACAATGTCGAAAAGATACTCGACGAATTTGGGGCCAACGGAATTCTGCCCAACCTTCGTCGGGATGAGTTCTTTGTGGATCTTTATAAAGTATGGGCGGCCAAAAGTACCGGCCGCACCGTGCGATATATCGACAGACGCATGAAGGAACTTGGAGGGCCCAAGTCCGCATATCATCGCATAAGCGGAAGGTTGCGCAGAAGCAAAGCGGGATGCGCTCCGACTATCAAAATGTTTTTGACGGAGTGGACTGAGGAAAAAGGTAGAAAAAACCCACACCCTCTAATAAACACGGATGAGAAAATAACTGCTTTCGTCGACATTCTTTTCCGACAAGAAGATCTTGAGAAGCGCGTTAACAGCGAAGGTCTTAATAGTGCAGACCTGGAATATCTACAAACGGTCCAAAAACTTTTGCAAAGACCGATCCGTATCCGTGAATTAATCTTGCTCTTGCAAACGAGGCGATAATCGTACTCCTCTACTCGCCGCCCTACGGGCGGCTTCTTTCTGTGCACCCTCCAGGGCTCGAACCTGGGACCTTCTCAGTGTAAATGAGTTGCTCTACCAACTGAGCTAAGGGTGCGTGCTTCTTTATTCTGCAGTCACAGATAACTTTTTACCAGTCGTAAAAAGTTTCCGCGACCCCGCCTCGCGGTTTTGCCGGTGCAAAACATCGCTGCGGCTCACTCGTGTACGCAGAAAAGCAAATAAATTTGCTTTTCTTGTCACGTGTGCCCCCGGTTGGAATCGAACCAACAATAGCGGCTTAGAAGTCCGCAGTTATATCCATTTAACTACAGGGGCCTCCGCCCCGCTTTGAGGCTAAAAACCCAACAGGTGCCAATGCACCATACCATATATGATACCAAGCGCTAAGAGCAGTACCCCTACCCACTTAAAGTACCGCGCCATGATGTCTAAAACCGCTCGGCCGTAGGCCTCGGTCAGGTATACAAACAGTGCCATGCGCGCGGTGCGGCCCAGCACATAGCCCACAATAAACGGCCCAAACGGCGCGGCCAAAAATCCGCCCGCGTATATAAACACCTTGTCGGGTATGGGCGTAAACGACGCGGCCGCCATCGCCCAAAACACGTGGCCCGAGATAAAGTGCCGCGCCATGTGGAAGGCCGCCTCAAGATTGTAAAACTGCAAAATAGGCTCGCCAAACTCGCGGAATATAAACGCGGCGATAAAGTAGCCCGCAACGGCGCCAAAAGCCGATGATACGGCCGCGGTGGCTAAATAAACCCGCGCACGCTCTTTGTGCGCCAACGTAAGCGCCACTAAAAATACCTCGGGTGCGATAGGAAAAAATATCGCGTCAAAAAACGCCACCGCCGAAAGCCACACTAATGCGTACGGCGAGCGCGCATGGTGCTGAAACCACTCCCACACCGACTCTTGCCAAGCTTTAAGCGTATCGACCATCGGTTATTTGGCTTTGGCACCCGCGGGTGCCTGCGTCTCAAAAAGATTTAGGGCCTGCTCGCCGCCGCCTGTTGCAAGTATCATGGCCTGGCTCTGAAGCCCCATCATCACTCTAGGTGCCAAGTTGGTCACAAACGGGTAGCGCTTGCCTACCAGCACCTGCGGGTCCTCAAAGTAGGGCGCGATGCCCGACAGCACTTGGCGCGGCTCAGGTTCGCCAAAGTTAACTTTGAGCTTAAGGAGCTTGTCGCTGCCCTCGATACGCTCGACAGATATAATTTCGCCCACGGTTATCTCGACCTTTTTAAAGTCGTCTATCGAAATTGGTTCGGCCATATAGTTATTGTACCTTTTTGGATCTATCGAGGTAACTTTGCAAAATGAGTGCGGCTGCGGATGCATCCAAGTTATCGTGCGCCGGGTTTGCTTTGCGCGACTTGTCAGGGGCAAACTGCCGCGCGGCCATAGTCGAGGTAAAAAACTCGCGCTCGTAGTCTGTGGGCAAGCCCGACAACTCCGAGAGGTCTTTTTTAAACTGCTCGGCCTCCTCCATCACGGCGTTGGCCTCGCCCTTAAAGTCGCGCGACTCGCCGATTATTATCTTTTCTACTTTATTTTCTTTAGCCAAGCCAGCAATATTTTCCAAGGCTCCCTGCCCTGCCGCCACAACAGTAAGCGGAAACGCGAGCTGGCCCGTATCGTCGCTTACCGCGACCCCGATGCGCTTGGTGCCATAATCTATCCCGAGGTATTTCACTCCCTGAGCATAGCGAATATACGGCAAAAAGTGTATCGTCTTGATATTGGAGGGGTGGCTGAGTGGTCTAAAGCACCGGTCTTGAAAACCGGCGTGCCGCAAGGCACCGTGAGTTCGAATCTCACCCCCTCCGCTTAGTATTTGTCGACCGTGTAGGACTTTTCAGAAAACGCCGAGGCCCTGCCCTTTATAAGCGCAAACAGATCCTCGATATCATAAAAGGTATCGCCTTGGAGAAACTTCTCCTGCAAAACCCACGAGTTTTTGCCGCCCTCTATATCCTCGGTTAGCGTGCCGCTGACAACCTCGATAAGACAAATAAAGAAATATTTGTCCTCTAAAAGCTCCTCGCTCTTTGAGTAGATGCGCTCATGATAGGTGGTGTGATGCTGTGCCTCGCCCCTAAGGCCCGTCTCCTCCTCTAACTCGCGCTGCGCCGTCTCTATAACCGACTCGCCTATTTTTATTTTGCCAGTGATAAATCCGTGGAACCCATAAAAAGGATGCTTGAGCCTTTGCTGCATAACGTATTGGCGCCCGGTTTTAGTATCGCGATACGCAACTACAAGTACACCCAACTTCCCCTGCTTTTCGAGCTTGACGGGCCCTGAGTCTATATCAAACCTGTTGGCGTACTCCTTGCCCGCCAAAGTAAGTTCGTAGCTGCCGTCGCCTCGTTTGTTGAGCACGCCGTCGTCCACCAGCTTTTTTATATGAAACGTAAACTGGTCCGACGACACGCCCTTGGGCCTTAAGTCACTAAACCGAGCCGACTCGCGCAACAACATGTCTTTTAATATTTGCCCTTGTATCTCGTGGATGTTTTTGTCCATGCGGCTATCCTAGCCCCCTGCTCAAAACAGGTCTAGTGAAATGCGCTTCACTAAAAGTGAGCCTTGCATTACAGTAGGAGCGGTTAGGACCCATATAGCGCGGGAGGCGCAGATGTTAAGCAAGCACGACCGTTTGCGACTCGGCCGCACTCTTTTGCGCGAGCTGTGGCAAAAATACGATGCTGGTGGCGAATCGATGCGGAGCGGTCGATCTCAACTTCTTGAGCGGGCGACAGTCTGGCTCTGGCCACTCAAGCCCGAGGACTTCCCTCTCCCAAAAGTTTTCCACTCGGAGGACTACTTCGAAGGCCTGGGAAGGCAAAAACTAGAAGAGTTCGACCCCATCACCCCGCCGCCGCGCACTCTTGAGGAGGTGCCCGTCGAACTCTATGCCTTGCTTGTGGTGCATGTCCTTATCTTCAGCAGTACGGGAGAGGAGTCCATCGTCGAGAAAAAACTGTTAGAGCATGCTTTGCGTTTGCTATATCGCAAAGAAATCAAATTCCTGCTGCGCACCGGCAAGGTTAACGCCGACAGCCTAAGGGAGGAAGCCCTACGGCGCAGCATGGAGAAATACGAATCGGAGTACTGAGGCCCTCGCGGGCCTCTCTTCGTTTGGCGTTATACTTATTGAGTATGGCCGAGCACGAAGGGCAAACAATATCCTGGCAAGTACAGACACACGAGCACCGCGACCGCACCAACGACTGGTATTGGGGGTTGGGCGTGGGGGCTTTGGTATGCGCGGGCGTCTCGTTGTTTTTTGGCAACGTACTGTTTGCGATGATAATTGTCATCGGGGTTGGCTCTATCGGCATACTCATTGCCCGCGGCCCACGCGAGCACTGGGTGCGCATAGACGGCCGCGGTGTCTCATTAGATGGCACGCTCTACCGATGGGCCTCGATACAGTCGTTTTGGGTACATCCTGGGTATGGCAGGTCTGACCGTGGCCCGCGCCTCCTTTTGGCCACCACCGGCATCTTTGCGCCGCAAATAGTCATCCCTTTGGACAACGCGACCCGCGCACAAAACGTCCGCACTTTTTTAAACAGGTTTACTACCGAGGAGGAGCAAGAGCCTCATTTGGGCGAGCACTTGGCTGAACTTTTTGGGTTATAGGAACTTGTGGTCACAAGTTAATTTTGCTCGTCAGCAAAAATTACTCGCGACCCCGGCTCGTGGTTTTGCCGTTGCAAAACATCGCTGCGCCCAGCACATAATCACAAAACCTGCCGCAGGGCAGGTGTTTGTGTACTATGTGCTCCCGCCAGGAATCGAACCTGGATCGCAAACTCCGCAAGCTTGCATTCTATCCGTTGAAATACGGGAGCGTCTAACTAAAGTACGTGAAAAACGCCGTTTAGTAAAGAATTTACAAAAAGAGAACCGCCCGGCGAGGCCAGGCGGTTCAGTCACAAGAAGTGTAGTAGGTCATGCGTCCTCGTCTTTGATATCCAGTTCGTTGATGCTCCGCAAGCGCGAGGCGACGAACGAGGCTACCAAGAGCGAGACGCCGCAAAACCCCAGCACCAACATCGACCCAAGATGGTCAACTAAAGGGGCTACGACCAAGGCGCAGACCAGCACCCCACCGAAGAAGAACGAGAACGTGTAGCCGCTGACCATGCCCATCAGTTCTTTTTTTGAATGGAACACGATCGACGCCCGCGTGGTAGAGAACGTGAGCATGAAGCCTGCTCCCGCTACGCAGACACTCACCATCGCCACCAAGAAGTCGGTGGTTGCCGCCAGCACCAACAGCGAGAGGCCGTTAAGCATCATGCCGGCGATAATAGGCACCCGGCGTCGCACGCGGCCCGTGAGGATGACAGCGAGCACCGTACCCGCAAACCAGCCTGCACCGCTACTTATCGAGAGGTTACTGAAGCCCGCCAAACCTCCTCCGAGTACATACTTGTTGAGATACGCGAGCAGTAGAAACGAAGCAAACCCGAACGTGCACACTACTGCGGTAAGGAGCGCACACGCGCAGATTTTTGGCTGGCCAAAGGTGTAGCGGGCACCCTCTTTCACCTGACCCCACACGCTGGCATGCTCGCGCGGTACCGACGGATAGAGCCGCATATTTGCCAGCGCAATGATAAGTGCCACGAATGACAGCGCGTTGAGCAAGAACGTACCCGGGTAGCCAAACGCAATAACTAGGTACCCCGCCATGCCCGGCCCCGCCACTTGGGCGAAACTGTACAGGTTGGTAAACAAGGCAGACGATTGCTCGACGTGCTTGTGAGCGACCGCGTCCTTGATGATCGCGTTGCGACCAGGGCCGTCGACGGCGTTGACAAACCCCATGATGAGCGCGAGCGCATTGATGGTCCATACCGTGATGCTTGTCGTATACGTTAGATACGCAAACACCAAAGCCTGCACCGTCCCTATCGTCGCGCACACCATCATTACGTTGCGCTTGCTGAACCGGTCGAGCAATACGCCCACGAATGGTCCAAGGAGTGCCCCTGGCCCGAGCGCAAACGCATACACGAGGCCGGTCCAAGTGGCTGCTTCTTCCTTGCCGACGATGGCGATGATGAGCAGCGCCTGCACGGCAGTTTGGAGTAGCGACCCGGTGAGCGAAAGCACTTGTCCGCCCAGGTACCAACGCAGGTTTTTCTCCCGAAGGAGAACTTGCCGAACGCTTATCCTGGGCGAAGCGGTGAGCTGAGCCATTGAGGGGTCTCTCCTGTGTGATTGAGATGCCTGGAGTGGGTGACGATGTCCGGCGTCAAAGTACTATAATATTTGTAGTGTGTCAATCTGTGTTCGACTCAGGTTGCCGAAGAGTGCTATAAAAAAGGAACCTCTCGTCGTTCAATGGATAGGATGCCTCCCTCCGAAGGAGGCGATGCAGGTTCGATTCCTGCCGAGAGGACAAGATAAAATACCCTTATGACGTATTACTCCGTTACATCCAAAAGTCACGAGGCTGACATAGGCCATATCCTTTCTTTTTTAAAAACGCACCATAGGCCGGACACCGAGTGTCATGTTGGGGCCAAAGTAACACGAGCGCTTATGCAGGACAGCGCCTCAAGAGAGGCCCTGCGAGCCTTCTTTGAGAAAATAGCCGCTACCTCCGGGGTTATACCGGTCGCGCACTATTCCTTCGAGGGCAATAGCGCGACCCTAGAGGATTTCAATGATCTTAAAAACGGCTTCCCACATCTTGCGCATGTTGCGGTCAACGACGTGGGCCCCAACTTTAAAGATGCGCTTGGATACGCGGCTGCCCACTTCTCGCTCATCATTCCCCTATCTGAGGAGACTCTGTTTTTGCTGGACGACCCGGACTTTAAAACACTTGCCAATACGAGCGGGTCATCTGTGCTCATCGACAATAGTCGCGGGACCGGACAAGAAGTATCTGTGGACACATTGGGGGCAATGATAGAGGCCTGCTTACAGCGAGGATTTAACAAACTCGCGCTGGCCGGCGGGTTTGGGCCGGGCATGCTTGAGCGATATTTTGCATTATGCGATCGCTTTGGCATGCGCTTTTCCATAGACGCCGAGTCACACCTACAAACCGAGGGTGTTTTGGATCAACACAAGGCCGTGGCATACCTCGAGGAGCTGCTGCGCCACGCGCATCCGCTAAAAAAAGATGCATACGTGCAAGAAACACGCTCACTTGCGGCGCACTCGCGTGCGATGACCCACAAAGAAGTTTTGCCCTATTTGGATAAAGAGCTGGTGGTGTATCCGGAGGTGTTCCATCCAGGAATATTCTTCTCGTCGCAATGGTACGCCCAGCAGGTTGCAGAACTAGTTGCTGAGACAAAGTCTTTTTGCGAGATAGGTTGCGGCACAGGCATCGTCACAATGACGGTGGCACTCCAAAATCCAAACTTGGCCTGCATGGCCCTAGATATTAGCAAGGCGGCGATCGAGAATACCCAAGAAAACACCGCCGCGTGGGGCTTGGCAGCGCGAGTCGAGGTCGTCCAGAGCGATGTGTTGAGCGCTCTCCCCGCAGAAAAGAAGCTGGATACTATTTTTTGGGCCCTACCTTTTGGGTACTTGGAGCCTACAGAAGAGTTAGATACTGTCGACCAACAAACCTTTGACCCGGGATATGCGTCTATAGAAAAGTTTTTTAAAGACGGCAAAGAACATCTTGATGATGCTGGCAGGTTATTATTTGGATTTTCGGAAGAGATAGGCACGTTCGAACTTATCGAGCACTTCGCCAAAACATACGGCTACTCGCTTAAATTGTTAGCGGAGCATCGCGGTATAGAAAAAAGCCCCGTATCAGCCCAAATATACGAGGCAGCCCCCAATTGATGACACGAGTCCAATTCCTGCCGAGAGGACAAGCTCAAATGTATAATATAAGGAGGACTACTGTTTATTCGATCGTAGGTAAAACGCGCTGCCAAACTTTAATAAGAAGTACATAATAACCGCATACACGACGAGCACTGCCAATACGATCCCGAAAGCCAACCCAATGTCGTCCGGGGGTTGATTTAGGACAAGGGCAACTCCCAAGATCAATGAGATACCTATATATACTCCTAGAGCCTTGAGTCGCTCCTGCGGTGGCATTTCTTGTTTGTGTAGCGCCGCGTAAAGCGCTCCTGCACCCGAAGCGACAAAGAGTCCGGATACATGCGACAGATGTACAGCAAGCAACGCAAAATTACTTACTATTTCTGCAACGACCATGAGCAGGCCAAGTACGTAGCTATTTTTAAGCAAATTCATATTTAAAAACAAAATAGGTGACAAATCGCACATCTACACTATAAACCTAAACAAAAGGAGCCGCCCCGAAGGGCGACTCCGATGACCGCGCGTTAGAGCGACCGGAACAGCCGGAGCATCCGCCGCATAAACGAGATGACGCTCGTCCTGCGGTTGAGACGTCCGGCATACAAAGCTCCCATAACTAACCTCCTTTCTTGGTTAGAGTTAGGTTACAAGGAGCGTATGAAGCGCAGCATCCGCAATGCAAGCGCACGTAAGCTTGTCTTGTGCTTTAGCCTTCCGGCGTACAGTGACGCCATGGTATCACCTCCTTTCTTTAGAGATTCTTCTGGCGTGCCAGCGGGCAAGTCCGCGGGTTATTGAGTTGCGACTTTGTAGGGACACCCCCGTCTCTTTGAATACGCGCTCCAAAAAGACGGCGGGCTTTTCAGCCTTGTTCCACACGGGCGCCTCCCCGACAACCCCGAGAATTTCCCGCCCTCGCGAACAGGATCCGTCGGGCGAAAGCCGGAAGATCTCCTCATCAGACTCCAGTGATCGAACGTAGAAGTCCTTAAAGAGGTCATCCCCTTCCATCAGACGGAGCTCGTCGGACAAAAGCACCCGGATTCCGGAAGCCTCTGCCGTGTGACAGAGAGTGAGCATGTCGTCCTTTAGCTGCGCCGATTGAGCGACGGGGGTCTCGCGTTCGAGATTGATAAAGGGAGATATGATCCACTCCCGGACCCCCAATGTGTTTAGAAGTTGCGGCATCTCTGCCAAGAATGACACCCGGTTGGGAAACAGCACGGAGTTTACCGCCACCGTTCCTCTGAAGTTCTGACGCAACACCCGGAGCCCTTCAACAGCGTCTTTGTGCGCCCCTGTTTTACCTCGCAGCTTGTCGTGGACTTCGGCTCTTGCGCCGTCCAGAGAGACTGTCACCGAGTCAACCAGACCCGGAAACCCTCCCAGCTCTTTGGCGTATCGGGCGAGATAGGTACCGTTTGTGACGAGCGAAGTCTCGCAGAAGAACGCTCCTGCGACCCCAAGGAGCCTCTTGGTTAAAGGCCAAACCTCAGGCAAGAGCGGCTCAAATCCTTGGATGCCAAACCTTGTCACCGGCAGACCGACAAGCGTGTCTGTCAGAAAGTAGACAAAGTCGTCATCTGCGAGCGTGGGCGCCACCGCCTCCTTGCGCTGATCGATAACGCAGTACGGGCAATGGAGATTGCATCCATGAGGAGCCGGTAGCACAAAGGTGGCATAAAGCTTCTTTGACACAGAGACCTCCCTGGCTCAACCCAAGACAGGGTCGGCGGTTTATGAGTACGAACTAGCCACTTTTGAGTCTGAGCTTTCGAGCTAGTAGATACAAAATCTGCGCGCCAAATAGTTAAAACGCAAAACAAGCCTTATTACATAAGGACAGATAGCGGATTACAATTGACCATTTTTCGGTTATTTGATAACGTGATTACTTATGGCAAAGCCTATTAACACCCTCGGACTCTCCAGAGCAGAGCAAAAAGCCTTTGGCGGACTATATAAAGAAAAGGGCCTATCCCCCGCCCAATTGGTGCGCTCCACCCGTATTCCCCGCACTACACTATTGCGGACGCTAGATAGCCTAAAAAAGCGCGGACTTGCCGAGTCACACAAACAAGGAAAGCGACACGTCTGGCTAAAAGCACCTCAAGGCATTATCGAGCAAGACATTTTAATGAGCGCCGAGTCGCTTGGTCTCTCAATGGTAGGATTGTCTCTCCCCGGATTTTCGCTTATCCGCGGCGCCGACAAACTTACTGAGACTTTATACACATTGCTCGAATCATTACCTCGCAACGGACAATTTTCCGGCATCCAGCCGACACGCTCGGGTTTAGTATCGACAGACAAGATAGGCCCTGAGACAATAGTAAAAATAAATGAGCTTATAAAAGAGCGCGGTATTGTGGTCAGAGGTGTCCTCGAAGAGGACTTTGTCGAGCAGCTGCATGGCAAGTTTGGACGCGAGTGGCTTAAAAGTTTTGCAGGGCGCTTGACCCACACATCGGTCGTGCCCAACGGATATTTACAATACGACGCCGACCTCTACATCATTGGAGAGAGCGCCATGCTCGCCAACTGGAAAGACGAAGTGGGCGTAGTTATAGAAAATAAAGATACGGTGATTTTACTTAAATCCTTGTACCAATTTATGCACGACTCAGGCAGGAGGTTAGACAACAACGAACTCGCAAAACAAATCCTCGCCCGGTAACAAAACCTCCCCTTGCGGGGAGTTTTTGATTCTTATTTCTTAAGGAGTTTAGAGGCCAGGGCCTTGCGGCGGGCTGCGGTGTTTTTCTTAATTAGGCCGCGCTTTAGGGCTTTGTCGATGGCTTTGTAAGCCTCGCCCAAAGTCTTAACGGTCTTGTCGGTCCCCTTGCGGGCAGTCTTCATCGCATTGCGCAGACCATCGCGGCCCTTAGCGTTTTGCGACTTTTTGCGCAGCGACTGGCGCAGCGCCTTTTTTGCCGATTTGGTAATTGCCATATGTACGCGGATATTACTATATCCTGCCCGCACGGGCAACTCTTAGGCCCCTGCTATATACTGAGTGCATGATAGGCAAGCTCACGGGCACCTGGGGCGGCAACGACGATGGCGTGGGGCTTGTCGAGGTTGGTGGTGTGGGCTACGCGGTGCGTGTCCCCTTTTATACCCTCACCACAGCGCCCGGCACAGCCGTGTCTTTGTATATACACACGGTCGTACGCGAGGATGCGCTAGACCTATACGGGTTTGTCAGCCACGACGAGCTCTCGTTTTTTAAGCAGCTTACATCGGTGTCAGGCGTAGGGCCCAAAACAGCACTGGGCGTGCTCAACGTCTCAGACATTAAAAGCCTCAAGCGCTCTATAGCCTCTGGCGACGCCTCGGCCCTTACTAAAGTGTTTGGGATAGGCAAAAAAAGCGCCGAGCGCATTGTCGTCGAGCTGCGCGACAAGCTGTCTTTAGAGCAGTCAACCAGACCGCACGAGGCCGACACCACAAGCGGCCACGACGGCGAGGTTATCGAGGCGCTTATGGCCCTGGGCTACCGCGCCGACGAAAGCAGGCAGGCCTTGCGCGCCATTGGTGCCGTGGGCCAAGACAATATTAAAGAGAGGCTGGGCGCCGCGCTCAAGCGGCTGGGCTCGCGCGCATCATGATGAAAACTCTGCTCCACAAACTAGCCCCCCGGTTTGTGTTTGATATCTACCACCTGGCGTGGGCGCACGGGAGCGCACTATGGTACGGCAACCCCAGCAAAAAACTCGTCGTCATTGGCCTCACCGGTACCAAAGGCAAATCGACAACCGCCGAGCTGGTGCGCACCATGCTTGCGGGCACCGGACACAAAGTTGCAATGGCCTCGACGGTGCGATTTATGGTCGGCGACGTCGTCGAGCGCAACCTTTTTAAAATGTCGATGCCCGGGCGCGGGTACCTGCAGCAATTTTTGCGCCAAGCCCTCGACGCCGGGTGCACGCATGCCGTGATGGAAATGACATCCGAGGGCACTCTTGAGTTTAGGCACAAAGGCATCGAGCTTAATGCGCTTATCTTTACCAACTTGGCACCCGAGCACATCGAGCGGCACGGCAGCTTCGAGGCGTATGTCGCGGCCAAACTATCTTTGGCCGAGCATTTGTCGCGCTCGGGTAAGCGCCCGCGCATCATTGTAGCCAACATCGACGACACCTATGGCAAAGATTTTTTGGCCGTCGGCGCAGATATCCGCGCGCCGTTTGGCCTGGCCGACGCCGAGCCCTACACCGCCGACGACAAGAGCGTGCGGTTTTTGTGGAAGGGTGTGCTCTTTAGCATCCCTCTGCCCGGCCTGTTTAATTTAAAAAACTGTCTTGCCGCACTAACGTTGGGCCAAGCGCTCGGGCTTTCGAGCGAAAAGATGAAGCAGGCGCTTGAGCACGTAGCCCCTGTGGCCGGGCGCGTACAGCGCATCGAGCAGGGCCAACCGTTTGCGGTAGTCGTCGATTACGCGCACACACCCGACTCGCTTAAAGCATTGTACGAGGCGTACAAAAACAAGCGCATTATTGCGGTCATCGGCTCAACTGGCGGCGGCCGCGACACATGGAACCGCCCGCTTAAGGGTGCCGTAACCGAGGAGTACGCCGACATGACCTATGTCACCAACGAGGACCCGTATGACGAAGACCCACAGGCGATACTCGAGTCGGTAGCTACAGGATTTACCAAGCGCAACCCCAAACTTATACTTGACCGCCGCGCAGCTATTGCCGCAGCCATTGGCGATGCTAAAGATGCCGACGACGCGGTACTTATAACCGGCAAGGGCACCGACCCCTACATCATGGGCCCGCGCGGCACCAAAGAGGTGTGGAGCGATGCGCAGGTGGCCCAAGAGGAGCTCATAAAGCTCGGTTACAATTAACCCATGGCCGACGAAGAAAAAAAGGAGGGAGAAAGCGCCACATCAGCCGCGCTTACTGTGCTTGGGGTCATCGCGCTTTTAATCGTACTGTGGTTTGCCAACGGCGGGCCCCAAAAGGCCGACCTGCGCGGGATATTTTTAGCGCCCCCTGCACCCTTAGGCAGTGGCGAGGCATATGGCCCGCAGGTCGGACAACCTAACCCTAATATCCAGCAATAACTATGCTTAATACTTTCCCCATGCTTTTGTATCCGTTCTTTGCGCCGCTTATTTTGCGCGTCGCGGTCGGGCTTTTGTTTGTAGGGGTGGGTGTGAGGACCTGGCGGCATGCCGCGCGACTTGCCGAGGTCTCTGTCCCCGTCTTAGGCAAGCAGGCATGGGTACCTTACTTTGTAGGACTGTTCGAGCTAGCACTGGGCTTAATGTTTTTGGCCGGTTGGTATACACAAGTAGCGGCTATCATCGCTATAATCGGTGTCATTAAATATGCTGTCTACCGCAGGTGGTGGCCGCAGGTGCTTGCGGGGTACTTCCCCGTATCGCCCACGACGGCCGTGCTGCTTGCGGTCATTTGTCTCTCGCTCCTTATCTCTGGCGCCGGGGCGTTTGCCCAAGACTTACCGTTGTAACCAAACTAAAAACTCCCCGGCGTATTGCCGGGGAGTTTTTAGTTACTAGTTGTTATTGCTGAGGAGTCGTAGTGGCGTCGGTTGTCGATGCCTCGGTCGGAGGTGTTGTCTCATCAACTGGCGGGGTCGATGTCGACGTATCGTCGCTTGGCGCCGACACCTCTTCTTGCGGTGCAGGGGCCGCAAACGACTTAGCCGCAGGCGCTGCACCCGGCAGGACATAGAACACTATCGACTTAGTGTCGTAGCTGTTTTGCCCGGTTACCGTCAGTGTTAGGTTGCCCTCGGCATAGCCGCTCGGGATGACAAAGCTCGAGTTGTTAAAGTTGCCCGTAGCGTCGGCATCAAAGCTCGCTACCGTGCCCGACGAGCGGTCGGTCGCAACAGTGATGTGGTCATTGCCCACATAGCCGTGGCCCACAAAGTCAACAGCCGTGCCTGGCGCGCCTGCGTAGGAGGCAAGCTGCAGGTCGGTATAGACCGGCGCCACAGTCATCGTGGCCTGGCCCGGTGCACCGCTTGTAGCACCTGTTGCAACAATTGTTGCGGGGCCCGACGGTGCGTACGGCACGTGCGTGGTTATGACTACGTCACCCAAGCCGCTTGCCACGCCAGAGCCCAAGTCTTGGCTGCCAGACTTAGCATTGACTGTCTCGCCCGGCGCATAGTTGTGGCCCGTTATGGTTAGAGCCGAGCCGCCCTGTGCGTACCAGCTCGACAGGTTGATCCACGAGTAGTACGCGCCCACAGCCATGTCAAAGCTTGGAGTCGACT
>DASYIO010000074.1:0-2001 GCA_035997465.1 Minisyncoccota bacterium
AGGTGTACTCTAACCAGTCGCGCGTGGAACTTTTTTCTGCGCCGGGGCAAAGTTATCAGGCGATTTTAAACGGCACGCTGCCGGTAGCAGTCGAGGGCCAGGGCGGAGGCTCGTTGCAGGCGCTTGTGCCCGCGAGTACCGCGGTTGCCGTGGGGGACACGGTGAGCTTTCCGGGTATTTTTGGGGGTATAGTAGCCCAAGTAAGCGCTGTGGACGCCAAAGCAGGGGACTCATTTATAGTTGTTTATATGCGCTTGCCGGTTAACCCTGCAGACCTGCGTTTTGTCGAAGTTATAAAACAATGACCTTAGCCAGCCGCTATATTTATTCCATTTCTTTTGCCATCGCGGCGACGGGGTTTCTTTTGCCATTTTGGCCGCTTAGCGTCCTTGGTGTCCTTATTGCAGCGCTGTCGGGCCGTTACTTTTTTGCCATAGCGATGGCGCTTTTGCTTGATGTGGGCCACGGTCAGGCCACGGGCCTGTTGCACTACTTTTTGGTGCCTTTCACGATCTTGGCAGTAGCTGCAACGCTGGCGCGGGTCTTTGGAGGCGCTTACTTTTTGGACAAGACGCCCCCCGATACGCTTTAATAGGGTAATGCTTAGATGGTGGTTTAGGCGCGGCAAGATACGCTCGGAGATACATCCCGACGAAATTCTTATCGATGCCACAAACGCCGCCGACTTTGACCGCGATCAGTTTGAGGGCCGCATCGAGCGACCCTTGTCGCGCAAACAGCTGACTATGGCCGGCAGCGTTGTTGCACTTGCCGCAGTGTTGCTACTGCTGCGCGCAGGTGACCTGCAGGTGGCGCGCGGAGCCGAGTTTGCCAAGCAAGCGCAAGAAAACCAATTGGCCGAGCAAACTATTTTTGCCGACCGCGGCTCGATAGTCGACCGCAACGGAGTGCCCTTGGCGTGGAACGAGCGCGCAAGTGTGCAAGACGACTTTGCGCAGCGCGTGTATGCAAGCCTGCGCGGGCTGGCGCACGCTGTGGGCTACACCAAGGCTCCGGCCAAAGACTCCTCGGGCAACTACTTCCGCACCGCGTTTGAGGGGCTCGACGGCGCCGAGCAGGCCTACAACGACAAGCTGGGCGGACAAAACGGGTTGGAGCTAACTGAAACCGACGCGCGCGGCAAGGTTGTGTCGCAGGCAACAACGCGCCCGCCGCAGGCGGGCGCACAACTGCGGCTGTCTCTGGACGCGCAGGTAACGCAGGGCTTGTACGACGTGCTTGCCAAAAACGCATCAGACGCCAACTTTCAGGGTGCGGCGGGCGTCATTATGGACGTGCGCACCGGCGAGTTGTTGGCGCTTACGAGCTACCCCGAGTACTCGCAAAACGCGATGAGCCAGGGCGAGGCAGACCTAATATCGCAGTACAACAGCGACAAGCGCCAGCCGTTTTTGGATCGCGCGATAGACGGGCTCTACGCACCCGGCTCTATTGTTAAGCCTATTATGGCGGCGGCTGGGCTTACCGAGGGCGTTATTACGCCTCAGACGCTCATAACCTCTACAGGCCAGCTGTCCTTGCCTAACCCATACGACCCGGCGCACCCGAGCATATTTAAAGACTGGCGCGTCAACGGCACCATGACCGTGCGCGATGCTATTGCGGTGTCCTCGGACGTGTTCTTTTACGAGGTTGGCGGCGGCTTTCAGGCTCAAAAGGGGATAGGCATAGCTAACATCGATAAGTACTTAAAGATGTTTGGCTATGGCGCCGATGCGGGGCTGGACGGATTTTCAAACAAAAAGGGCGTCATTGCCACACCAGAGTGGAAGGCCGACAACTTTCCTCAAGACCCTACGTGGCGCGTGGGCGACACATACCACACGGTCATCGGCCAGTACGGTACCCAGGTAACCCCGCTGCAGGCCGTGCGCGAGGCCGCAACGCTCGCCAACGGCGGCACGCTCCTTACCCCTACGCTTATTGCCAGCTCGAGCCCGCAGGGGACCAAGCTCCCAATCGACTCTGGGATTTTAGAGA
>DASYIO010000075.1:0-2639 GCA_035997465.1 Minisyncoccota bacterium
TAGTATCTTTTCTTCGGGCTCGGTTAAGTTGTGCTTGGACGTTTCGAACAGTTTGGTCAGCCAATAGTTAAGCCACTGGAGTTCTTTGGCTTTTAAAAACTCTTTTTGCTTTGCCGCTGGCACTTTGCCCAGCTCAAGCTCAAAAAACAAAAGTTTGTTGCCGCGTTTGGTAAAATGGTCGTCTGATTTGTTTAAAAACGCCTCGGCCTCTTTGTCTTTGGCATTAAGCTCTTTGCGGTAGTTGGCATAGTACAAAGGCGCCGCAGTGCATGTAATGGTCGACTGCTCGTAGTCTTTAAGTGCCTGGCTCAGGGCTTTGGCGCTGACAAGCCAGGTTTTATTTTTGGAGTATTTGGCGACAAAAGCGTCGACGGCTTTGTCCCCTTTTGCAATGTCTTTGACAATGTTTGGGTCCTTGAGCGATGTATAAAAAAGCCGCTCCAAGTCCCAATTGGTCTTTGCTTTCATCACAAGATAGTATACACAATTAATATAAATTGACATTGCGCGGTTTAGTGATTAAATGAAAATGGCTATTGGTCCCACACAAACTGCGAGGTCGCAAGATGACACTCGCCACAGTTGTCGACACAAGTTATGACGCAATCGCGCGTTTCCTCAAGCACCACGGCCGCAAGCTGATCGGTATTCTTGTCGGAGTCGCCTGTCTGTGCCTCTCTGATTCCAACTATTCGTCCTATATGGAAAAGGCGGCACACCGTCCGGCAGACCTTCGCGCGTCGATCTGGTTCATGCCGCAGGCGACTTTGGAGAAGGTGCTCAGCTTCTCTCCGGGCCAGCCCACTGCGGTCGTGTTGCTTCAGGACTTCAGGCAAGAAATTGGCAATGGTCCCTACCAGGTTTACATTTGGAAGGGGTGGAAGGAAAATCACGCTCCAAAACTTGCCGAAGCTTGGGTCATCAAATACCACGCGGAGGTCGTTAAGGGAGGCACTCGGACGTACCTCGTTGCTTACGAGAACGCGCCTTCGCGAGTTGACGAAGATTGGGGGTGGAAGTTTGTGACTCGGTTTGATGGTGCTCAAAATACCTTCATATCGGAGGCGACTAAGCTTTCTGTGGGCTATTGGTTTTGGGGCTGGGCTTGGTGGTATGTCGGACTGATGGTCTTTGCCGCTGTCATTCTAAGAATCGTATGGCAACTTCTGTTCGTCCGTCGTCCGACGGCTTGATCATCTGAAGGGCCGGTCGATTAAAGAGGCCTCGGCGTGACCGCCGGGGCCTTTAGTAAATATTCATAACCAAGTCATCGGCTTTTGGTCATGCTCAGCCAGATATTTATTGGTCTTGCTAAACGGTTTGGAGCCAAAAAAACCATGTGCTGCAGCAAAGGGGCTTGGGTGAGCCGACTCGATGACTAAATGCTTAGACCGATCGATATGCGCGCCCTTTTGCTTGGCGTAATTGCCCCAGAGTATAAAGACCAAATGCTCTTTTTGGTCTGACAATGCCTTAATAGCCGCGTCGGTAAACTGCTCCCAGCCCTTGTTTTGGTGACTTCCTGCTGTGCGGGCACGCACCGTAAGTGTTGCGTTGAGCATCAGCACCCCCTGCTTGGCCCAGCGCTCTAAATCACCCGTTTTATTATTGACCGGGCCAATATCACTTTCTAACTCTTTAAAAATATTTTGCAAAGACGGCGGCAGACGTACTTCAGGTGGCACCGCAAACGACAAGCCGTTGGCCTGCCCCGGGCCATGGTACGGGTCTTGGCCGAGTATCACTACTTTTACCTTATCAAAAGGTGTTAGTTCGAATGCCCTAAAGATAAACTTAGGTGGCGGGTAGACCGTGCCCGATTTGTATTCGTTTTTAACAAACTCGGTAAGCTTTACAAAATACTCTTTGCCGAACTCCTCTTTGAGAGCCTCCTTCCAACTTGGCTCGATCTTTACGTCCATGGGTTACGGCCTAAAGCCTTCCTCCCACAACAGCTCGAGTTTGCGGGGCGCGCCGCCGCGATTGTAGTCGCCTATGCGCCCGTCGCTACGCACGACGCGGTGGCACGGGATTTTAGGGTTGTAGTTATGCGACATCAATGTACCCACCGCGCGTGCGGCGCCAGGCTTGCCCGCTTTAATGGCGACCTCTTTGTAGGTCATAACTTTACCCTTGGGTATTTTGGCTACGACAGCGTAGACCCTTTCGGCAAATTTAGAAGAGGCTTTGTGTTGCAGTGTCTTCATGGGCAATTTTTTTGGCTTTTAACTCGGGCTCTTTAAGCTTACCCACTGTATCATTTTTGGCCTTTTGGGCCATCAGCGCCTTGCCCGCGGCCTCGCGATAGCGGCAGTAGTCGCAGTCGGCCCCGGCCTGAGGTATCTCGTCGCTGTCGAGGCACTCTTTAAGCCGCACTAGGCAGTCATCTACCCAGTCGGTCGAGCCGGTGTAGGGCACCAGCGTCAACTCAAAGTCGAGCCGCCCGTCAAAGGCCTCGCGGTCTTTGGTAGCGTTGGCATACATCCAGTAACCGGTGTCAGACACCTCAAAGCCGTTTTTGCGCAAAAGCCATTGATATATCTCGAGCTGGCGCTTATAGCCGCGATGCCAGTCCTCGTCCAGCGACTCGATTTTTGCGTCTTTGCTCGTGGCCTTGTAGTCGATAACAATAAGCTTGC
>DASYIO010000076.1:0-2190 GCA_035997465.1 Minisyncoccota bacterium
AGCTGGTGCAAAAAATATTCCTCTTCGACACCTTTGCCAAAGACGGCAAACTCTCGCTCGCGTTTCGCCTGATATTCCAATCCTTCGACCGCACATTGACCGAAGCCGAGGCAAACGATGCGATGGAAAAGGTCTCCGCAAAGCTCAAAGCGCAGGGGTTCGAAATCCGGTAGTCCACAGCACCACAAAAGCCTTATTTAGCAACACTTTTTATCCCCTTTTAGGAGTGCAAAGAGGTGCCAAATCTGCTACAATATTAGGGTAGGCCCACAGGGCTTTTTGTATATTTATGGCAGAGGAAAAAGCTAAAAAAAGCAGTTACGGCGCGGACGCTATTACCGTGCTTGAGGGGCTCGAGGCCGTACGCCGCCGCCCGGGCATGTACATCGGTACGACCGGCCCCGACGGCTTACATCACTTAATTTGGGAGATCTTTGATAACTCGCGCGACGAGGCGATGGGCGGCTTTGCCGACGACATCGAAGTAGTATTGCTGCCCGAGGGCCGGGTGCGTGTTGCAGACAACGGCCGCGGCATTCCGGTCGACATCCACAAGCAAAGCAAAGTCTCTGCTCTTGAGACCGTGATGACCACGCTCCACGCCGGAGGTAAGTTTGGCGGCGAGGGCTACAAGGTGTCCGGCGGCCTGCACGGTGTGGGCGCCGCGGTCGTTAACGCGCTCTCGACCAAGCTCGTAGTCGAGGTGCATCGCGATGGCGGTGCACACATGCAAGAGTACGCGTACGGCAAAAAGAAGGCCGCTACCAAAAAAATAGGCGCATCCAAGGTCCACGGTACGGTCACAACCTTTGCCCCTGACATCGAGATCTTTACCGGTGGCATTATTTTTGAGTTCGACAAGGTCGTGTCGCACCTGCGCGAGCAGGCGTACCTTGTTAAAGGCTTGCGCATCACCATTATCGACGCGCGCGAGGCTACCATAAAGCTCCCCGAGCCGGGCAAGGGGTTGTATATCCGCGACGAGCTGCGCCACTGCCCATCGCAAACATTTTACTTTGAGGGCGGACTGCGCTCGCTTATCTCGTTTACCAACCGCTACCAAAAGGCCATCCACAAAAATATCTTTTATATCGAAAAGGAGCAGGACAATGTGGTGGTTGAAATTGCTTTGCAGTATGTCGACGACATCTCGTCGCGCGTATTGCCGTTTGCCAACAACATCTACACCGCCGAGGGCGGCACGCACGTTACCGGCTTTAAGACGTCGCTTACGCGTTCGCTTAACGCCTACGGCCGCAAGTCGGGCTTGGCTAAAGAAAGCGAGGAGAACTTTACCGGGGACGATGTTTTGGAGGGCTTGGCCGCGGTCGTGTCAGTTAAGCTCCCCGAGATCCAGTTTGAGGGCCAGACCAAGGCCAAGCTAGGCTCTGTCGAGGCCCGCGGCGCTGTCGAGGCCGTCTTTAGCGAGGCCTTTGGCGTGTACCTAGAGGAAAATCCCGACGACGCCAAAGCCATAGTCCAAAAGTCGATTTTGGCGATGAAGGCTCGCAAAGCCGCCAAAGCCGCCAAAGACTCCATTTTGCGCAAGGGTGCACTCGAGGGCATGACGCTGCCGGGTAAGCTTGCCGACTGCCAAAGCAAAGACGCCTCGGAGTCCGAGCTGTTTGTGGTAGAGGGCGACTCGGCAGGCGGCAGTGCTAAAACCGGCCGCGACCGCCGCACGCAGGCGATACTGCCTTTGCGCGGCAAAATACTCAACGTCGAGCGAGCACGGCTTGACCGCATGCTGGGTAGCGAGCAGATAAAGAACTTTGTCGTGGCCCTGGGTACCGCTATAGGCGAGACATTTAATATCGAAAAGCTCAGGTACCACAAAATAATACTCGCAACCGATGCTGACGTAGACGGCGCGCACATCCGTACCCTACTCTTGACGCTTATTTATCGCCACTTCCGCCCCATCATTGACGGCGGGTTTGTCTACATTGCCCAGCCGCCGCTGTATAAAATTAAAAAAGGCAAAGAGGTGCACTATGTGTACTCGGATGAAGAAAAAAACAACATAGTGGGCAAAGAAGAGGTGATAGAGGAGGGCGCATCGGCAGTTGAGGAAAACGCCGAGCTCGCCGCTGCCGAGGGCGAGGAGGCTCCGGCAGAGGAGAGTAAGGCTAAGAAATCACGCTTTCATATACAGCGCTACAAAGGCCTCGGCGAGATGAACGCCGATGA
>DASYIO010000077.1:0-2759 GCA_035997465.1 Minisyncoccota bacterium
ACAGGAGCTGACAATGCATAAGACGCTCAAGCCTGATGAGTTCGAAGTAGTGTCGGCCCCCAATATTCCAGGGCGACAAATGCTGGCACACTCTGGCTTTGACGCTGAGCGGTGCGTTGTCCAGGCCGAAGAAGATGGGTGCCTACGTGTAACGCAGGAGGACCGGAAGCACATCACCTTTACATTTGGCCCCGGACACTGGTGCTATCTGAAGAAGGGCGGCACGTCCAAGTTGCTTTGGGAAACCGCGCAAGATATGGCGGCGAGGCATCCTCAAGGGCCTTTCAACTTTATCTTGGGTCGCAAGCCGGAGCCGAGTGGCGAGTGGGCCGTTACTCTTGCGGTGGGCCATGAGTTGATCAAGGTCGTGTTTCTCAACGAGGTTGCCGCCAGCGAGGCGTGCCGCAGGTTCGGGGCAACATCCTGAGCTAGACAAGAAGAGACCCGCGCGGCGAAAGCCGCGCGGATGCTTTTTTGATATAGTTGGCGCATGAAGCTAGCCAGCTGGAACGTCAATGGCATACGCGCGGTGGTGCGCAAGGGGGACTTTCAAAAATTTATTAAAGACTACAAACCCGATGTTGTATGCCTGCAAGAGACAAAGGCACAGCGCGGCCAGGCCGAGCTGGATTTGCCCGAGTACGAAGAGTTTTGGAACAGTGCCGAAAAAAAGGGCTACAGCGGCACCGCTATATTTGTAAAAAAAGATATCGAGGTTATAGACGAGCTGCACGGCTTGCCCGAAGATTTGTGCAAAAAATATAAATTGCACGAAGACAGCTACGGCGACCCAAATCGCGAGGGCCGCGTGGTTGCTCTTGAGCTCGAGGATTTTTTCGTCGTCACGGTCTACACCCCCAACGCTAAAGACGACTTGTCGCGCATCCCTTTGCGTCACAAACAATGGGACCCGGCGTTTCTTGAATATATGCAGCGATTGGATAAAGAAAAGCCGGTTGTATTTTGCGGCGACTTAAACGTGGCGCACATGCCCGACGACTTGGCCAACCCAAAACCTAACGAGGGCAAAAAAGGTTTTACTGTCGAGGAGCGCGCGGGCATCGACAACATGGTCTCAACCGGCTTTCTCGATACGTTCCGCATGTTTACTCCGACCGGCAATGGGCACTACACCTGGTGGAGCCACTTTGCCCTGTCGCGCGAGCGCAACATAGGTTGGCGCATAGACTACTGGTTTGTGTCTAAATCTTTAAAATCCCGCCTAAAAAAGTCCTACATCCTGCCCGGTGTGATGGGCTCCGACCATTGTCCTGTTGTCTTGGAGATTAAATAACTTACCAAGAATTCGGTTTTGTAAAAGTACCCACAGTGTCTGTAAGAGTAGGATTAAATTGACAAGCACGCACGTGCGTTTCTCGGGCCCTTCTAATCTGAGTGGCATGTTGTACGAGTACAGCGCTTGTGGAGCCTCCAATGCAGGGATTTATGACCCAAACTTCCTTATTTAAATCTCTCGCCGTGATGGCAATTGCTTCGGCTAAGTCACTATCATTTGATACTACGACAGCGGTTTGAAAACGATTAAGATGAGCGTCATTCACAAGATGAACTCCGAGGTTAACGTCCGTCCCTTTTTCTTCAGGGACTTGAGCAACTATCTTTAAGTCTTTGCTTATTTGAAGATTCACCGCTTTTTTCTTGAATCGACCCTTAATCATTTCGAGTGTGGGTATAGTTTCTAGAGCTCGGAAGTAAGTAGCTTGCCTCACGGATCTTTGTGGGTCATGTGCAGGAGCGCTTACGTTTGCAGTAAAAAACTTGATTTTTTGTATGTCGTAGGAAGAAATAGGCAGAACAGTCTTTAACCAGGCATCTACGTTTAACCACTTTGCGTTACGGAATTTCCTTATACCGTAATATAGATTGAAACTATCTATGTAAACGAACGTTGTTTTCGGCATATGGGTGTATTTAAGATTACACCATGAACAATTAATGCAGAAATCCCAGCCGTAAGGCTGGGATTTCGCGACCTGTCACCGAAGCGACAGGGGGTACATCTAGGATATTAGAATTATTAGAATGATGTGTCAATGAAAATTTTGTTTTCTGTCGAATAATGGCTTAAAATAAAGGCTTTTGTGTGGATAACTTAAATTAAATAAATACTACTCCAGCTTTTGAGGGCTGGAGTAGGTATCGCCTGGGCCGAGGTCGAGCTGGCCCAGGTCGTCGGCGTCGTGATTGTAGGCTGACACGTCACGGATCACGACAACCGAGACGTCGGCGGTGAGGTAGACGGCAAGCGCCGCACCCACCACCATGCCAAGAACGAACTTCATGTCTGTCACCTCTGTTTGCTCTATCGCACCCGCGAGTGATTCGTGGGTCGAATGGGGGGAGGAATACGAGATTCCTCCAAGTGTTGATAGTTTTGCTCAAGCCTCGTCGTGGTTTGGACCCACTGACGATTGAAGAGCTTCTGTTGCCAAGCGGGGTATCAGCCCGCTCCGGTGAGAGTAGCTTCCAACTCGCGTGCCGTATAAGGCATGCGCAGAAAGTTCTTCGCGTCCAGTTCTCCGCCGATGTCTCGGTAAGGAAAAAAGGAGCTCACGAAAACTTTCTGGTCTGCCGAAGCAGACTGCTGGAGGTCGCGCAACACGACCTGCGCTATCTCAAGGCCCTTCCCGCCCATCTCCATGCACATGCCGTCAAAGTCGACGAGTACATGGGTCGGGGATTCAAGGAAGAGCCCTTCCAGTGCGTCGGCATGTTTGCAGAAGAGTTTGTCTCCTGCA
>DASYIO010000078.1:0-13035 GCA_035997465.1 Minisyncoccota bacterium
GAGGTAGCTATTTTGCGAAGTGGTGGAGATGGGCGGAATTGAACCGCCGTGCAACAAGGTGAGGGGCGAGCTTCTACGAAGTGTAGTGTGCTTTTGGTTTCTTTAACTCAATAGCTATAAAGCAAACGAAATACTATTGAATTGCAAATGCTTTGTTCGCCTAATGGCTGCATTACGGCCAATAGGTATATCCTGGTTTATAACACCCGGACTCCACCATCAGGAAAGGAGGAGCGGATGCCAGTGTAGCTTACGCGTAAACGTAATCGAACTGGTTCGCCGAAAAATACGGCGATGCAACTGATTTAGCAGTTATGTTTTGGAGAGGTTTAAAGAGATCCCCACTCTTACTTCGCGCATCGCACAACAGCCTCATTGTCGAAGCCTGGCATCCCCGTACAACAGTCCTCCAATAAAAAAGGGGAGGACTACTGTGCACGAATGCCAGAAGTGACTTTTATTGATTTTTCAATGTGCGTTCTATCTCGCGCTTGGTATCCCTCTCTTTAAGGACGGCGCGCTTGTCGTGGCTCTTACGACCTTTGGCGGCCGCGACCGAGAGTTTTAATACCTTACCTTTATTATACACCTTAAGGGGTACTATTGTCAAGCCCTTTTGGGATTCATAGCCCAGTAGAGCCATTAATTCCTTTTTGCTTAAGAGGAGCCGGCGCGTGCGGTCGGGGTCGTACTCCTTAGAGGTGTTTTTGGGCTGGTAGGGGGGGATATGCATGCCCACCACATAGGCCTCGCCGCCACGCACAATGACGTGGCTGCCCTCGAGCTTGCCCTGGCCCGCGCGCAGGCTTTTTACCTCTGCCCCCAGCAACTCCAAGCCCGCCTCGAACTCCTCGAGTACTTCGTAATTAAGTCGGGCCTTTTTGTGCTCGATAAGCGCCATGCGCAAACTTTAGCACTTCTTTTCTTTTTGTATAAATAGTCAAAAATGGTATTGTTAAGCGCACATGACCGAGGCACCCAAGAACCTCCCTACGGGGAAGCGCCCCTCCAATCGCGGCCGCATGCCCCAGATGCCCAAGCTCCCGCAAGGAGACTCTTTTTGGATCAACCTGGGCTTGTCAGTATTGCTGCTGTTGGTGCTTGCGGGCGGGTACAGCTACTTTATGGGCGCCAGTGCGCAAAAACCTGAAGAAATCGCCGTCTCGCAATTGGCGCAAGACATAAATGCCGGCCAGGTATCCGAGGTTATAGTCGACGGCGATGACCTTGCTATTACCTATGCGCCCGCATCAGCCGGGGCCGATGCCGTAAAAAAAGAATCTAAAAAAGAGCCCGATGCGGCGCTTACCGAAACATTAAGCAACTACGGCGTTACCAAAGAGGCTTTGGACAAGGTCTCCATTACCATTAAGCGCGAAAGCACCTTCCAGTTTTGGCTCTCGGCGCTGGCGCCCTTTTTAGCGCCACTCCTCTTAATAGCGTTCTTTGTTTGGTACCTGTCGCGTCAGGTTAAGGGTGCGGGGATGCAGGCGTTTAGCTTTGGGCAGTCTAAGCCGCGCATACAAGACCCTAACGACGCGGGGACGCGCATTACGTTTAAAGATGTCGCCGGCGCTAAAGAGGCTAAAGAAGAGTTGTTAGAAATTGTCGACTTCTTAAAAAATCCTAAAAAGTTTTTGGATATCGGCGCACGGATCCCCAAGGGCATCCTGCTGATGGGTGCGCCCGGTACCGGCAAAACATTGCTTGCCCGTGCGGTAGCAGGAGAGGCCGGCGTGCCGTTTATGTCTATATCGGGTAGTGAGTTTGTCGAGATGTTTGTGGGCGTGGGTGCCTCGCGCGTGCGCGATTTGTTTTTGACCGCTAAAAAAGCTGCGCCGGCTATTATATTTGTCGACGAGATAGACGCCGTGGGCCGCGTGCGCGGTACCGGGGTGGGCGGCGGCAACGACGAGCGCGAGCAGACGCTTAACCAGATACTTGTCGAGATGGACGGCTTTGAGCCAAATGAAAAAGTAATCGTGATGGCCGCCACAAACCGCCCCGACGTGTTGGACCCGGCGCTGCTTCGCCCGGGCCGCTTTGATAGGCGCGTAACCATTGACTTGCCCGACCGCCATGACCGCTTGGCGATACTGCAGGTACACGCGCGCAAAAAGCCGCTGGCCGAGGACATTAACCTTGAGGTTATTGCCGAGCGCACGCCGGGCTTTAGCGGCGCCGACCTCTTTTCGCTTATGAACGAGGGTGCCATTTTGGCCGCGCGCGAGGGCCGCAAAACGGTCGCGCAGTACGACCTTATCCGCTCGATAGAAAAGGTCATGCTCGGCCCCGAGCGCAAGTCGCATGTTTTAAATAAAAAAGAAAAAGAGATTACTGCTTACCATGAGGCCGGCCACGCACTTGTGGCGTCGGTGCTGCCGTATGCCGACCCGGTGCACAAAATATCTATCATTTCGCGCGGTCGTGCAGCGGGCTACACGCTTAAGCTTCCGTTTGAGGACAAAAAGATGCAAAGCAAAAAAGAGTTCTTAGACGACATTACAATGTCTTTGAACGGCTACATTGCCGAAAAAGAGGTCTTTGGCGATATCACGACCGGGCCCAGCAACGACCTGCAGGTCCTGACAAGCTTGGCGCGCGCTATGGTAACCCGCTACGGCATGTCAGATAAGATGGGCACGGTGGCGCTTGAGGGCGACGGCGGCCGCGCGCTGTTTGGCGGCGGAGTAGACGGCAAAGAGTACTCAGAAAAGATATCGGGCGAGATAGATGCCGAGGTTAAAAAAATAATCGACGAGGCGTACAAAAAAGCGCTCGATATAATAACCGAGCATCGCAAGCTCCTAAATACTATTGCCGAAGTATTGGTAGAGAAAGAAACGCTGGAGCGCGAGGAGTTTGAAAAGATACTTATTGCCGGCGGCATTACACCCAAGAAAAAGAAAGACATTGAGCATCAGCCGATAGCGTAATTGAAAAAGCCCGGCTTGCGCCGGGCTTTACACGTTTGTCGGATGCTAGAGCGTTTTAGTCTTCCCAGTCGATGTAGTCTTTTTCGACCTTCTGACCAAACAGCGTATTCACTGCTCTGCTGCCGAGGCCCTGGATCTTTTTGCAGGTCCACGATACGACGGTGAAAAGAGCGGTCAGCAACCCCGGCATCGCGGCGAACGTAGTCGGCGTCCGCTCTTCTTTCAAGAAATGCAACACGGTGTCCTCCTGATAACCTGTACGCAAAAGACTATAGCACGAGAGTGCTTTTTCGGGTAGAGTTTAAAACATCGGGCGCGTAGCTCAGCGGTAGAGCCGTCGTCTTATACACGACTGGTCCCAGGTTCGATCCCTGGCGCGCCCACAGTTATTCAAGGTGCATCTGCGAGGAGCGGGCGTCGAGGGCCCGGGACAGCAGGGGATGGTGCGCCAAAGTCTCGTCTTTTTTAATCAACGTTTGCGCCTCGGCACGGGCGGCTTCTACAAGTTTTAAGTTTTTTAGCGCCTCCATGCCGATGTCGGAGATGCCCCATTGCTTGCGGCCCGAAAGCTCGCCCGGCCCGCGCTGCAGCAGGTCTTGCTCGGCCAGCTCAAAACCGTTTTTAGCGGTCGTAAGAGCCTTAAGCCGCGCCATGGTCGTCTCGCCGCGCGACTCGGGGCAGACAAAGCAATAGGCCTGATGATTAGACCGCACGACGCGCCCGCGCAGCTGATGGAGTTGCGAGAGGCCAAAGCGCTCGGCCCCCTCTATAAATATCATCGTGGCATTGGGGACGTTGACGCCAACCTCAACGACACTTGTTGCCACCAAAATATCTACCTCGTGGCGCACAAAGCGAGCCATTGTCTCGTCTTTTTCTTTAGGTGTCATTTTAGAGTGCAAGATTTCTATCGTGTACTCCTTAAAGACATCTTTCTTAAGCCGCTTGGCCTCGGCCTTTACTGATTTTGCCTGCAAAGCAAAGGCCTTGTCTGGGTCGGGCTCGTCGATGCGCGGGCAAATAACGTAGGCTTGGCGACCCTCTGCAAGTTGCTCGTGCATTTTGGCGTAGGCTTTTGCTCGCTCGCTTGGCTTAACTAGCTCGGTAATTATCGGTTTGCGCCCTGGTGGCATTTGGTCGAGCAGAGTTAAGTCGAGGTCGCCATAGACAGTAAGTGCGAGCGTACGCGGTATCGGTGTGGCGGTCATCGAAAGCAAGTGGGGGAGAGGTGTGTACTCCCCGCCCGACCGGACGACTCCGGTCGTTCGGGCGGGTTTTCGCGCCAGCTTGCGGCGTTGGTTTGTGCCAAAGCGGTGTTGCTCGTCTATAACTACAAGCGCCAGGTGTTTAAATTGCACAGCTTTTTGTATAAGTGCGTGCGTGCCAATGAGTACCGGTATCTCGCCGCCCGCGACCCATTTTAAAAGCTGTGTGCGCGAGATGCTCGTAAATTTGCTTTTGTTTAGTTTGGACGGAAATTTAAAGCATCCCGAGCCAGTGATAAGCCCAATGTTAATAGGGAAGTGCTCAAAGTAATTTATAAACGACTCAAAGTGCTGCTTGGCCAAAATTTCGGTCGGGGCCATATAGGCGACCTGGAGCGTGCCGTTTTTTTGTCCTGCGGGCCGGGTTGATATTGCTGCAAACGTGGCGGTTGCGGCGACGGCCGTTTTGCCCGAGCCCACATCGCCCTCGAGTAGTCGCGACATCGGATGGCCTGAGCGCATGTCTTTGAGTATTGCCTCTATCGCGTCGATTTGTGCGTCTGTAGCGCAGAAGGGGAAATTGTCCATAAACTTTTGGACCTCATCCTCCGAGGTGTCGACGATAAAGCTTTTTTCTTTAGCCTGCAGCGCCCTTTCGCGGCCGCGCTCGAGCTGGATCATAAACACCTCCTCGAACGCAAAGCGCTTGCGTGCGGCCTCGGCCTGCTTAAGCTCGTGCGGCGTGTGCACCCACACAAGCGCCGTGCGCAAAGTAGGCAGGTTGTAGTTTTTTAAAAGCTCTGCAGGTATTGGGTCCTTTACTTGGTCTAGTAGCTCTTGGGTCAAAAACTTGGTAATGGCGTGCCTAAACCAAAGCGACGTGATACCACGCGACTCGGGGTAGACGGCGAAGAGGTCGTGTGCATCTTCGCCTGAATCGATATTGATGACCTTTTCTTTTTCAAATAAGGCGCTTTCAGTAACAGACACCTTTTCCAGCTGTGGATTGGCTAAATAAAGTTTGCCCTCGCTGCCTGTCACTTTGCCGGTAGCGCGCACCAGTGTGTCGTCGGCATACATTTTGGCGATGTAGGGCTGGTTAAACCAGCGCAGCTTTATGCGCCCGGTGCTGTCGCGCAGGTAGCCCTCGGTCATGGGTACGCGGGACTTCCAGCTTTTTTTGGCTTGGAGCTTTTCGAGCGTGCCGACAATAGAGGCCTCTTGGCCGGCGGCAAGCCCGACAATCTCGGCGCCCTCGCCCGCGACATCGTACCGGGCGGGGAAGTGGCGCAAAAGATCGCCTATAGTTTTGAGCCCGAGTTTTGCCAGAGCCGACTTTTGCAGGTCGGTGAGCCTAAAGTGGTCTGTAAGCTGATTTGACAGCAACATGCGGTGAGTATACCAATAAAGGCGGCTTAGTCGGGGCAACGGAGGTCTCCCATGCGAGCCAGGTTCCTTGCTATGGCGCGGTGGGCTATTGGCTTACGGCGCTTCTCGCTCGCTCGTTACTTTTTGGTGGCGGGAGGAGGATTTGTTTTAAGTTATGCGATATTCTTCTCCATCACTGGGTACGATGAGAGATTGTACCTGATTGCAGCTCCCGTGGCCCACTGGCTGACCTACTTTACGTTCGGCTTTGTGGCCCACAAGTGGTTGAGTTTTAAGGACAAGAGGAAGATCGCTGCGGCTTGGCAATTGCCGGCTGATGCGGCGCTTTCTCTCGTTTGGAATGCGCTAGTCTTCAACCCGTTCTTACTATGGTTGCTTGTGAGCCGGTGGGGTTGGCATCCACACTTTGCGCAACTGGTGGTCGTCCCGTACTTTTTGCTCAAAACTTTGCCGTTCGTAATTGGCTTATTTATAGCCCATGGATTGAGCAAAAGGTCCGCAACAGGTTGAGGGCCGGCTCGTCATGAGTCCGGCCTTCTTCGTTTTTAAAATCAACAAGCCCCGCACGATACGCGTGCGGGGCCCCTCGGGTTCGGTTGTTGCCCTTACAGTTCGTGGCTCTCCCACGCGGGGAGGATAAGGTACCACTGCACCCCATCTCCATAGTGGAACGCATACGCGACGATGACAGTTATTGTGTCGTTGCGCTTGGCGATGACTGGCTTGAGGGCCGGCAGGCCCGGAGTAAAAGTGATGACCGCTTGGACGAAGCAGTCGCCTCCGGCCTGTTGCGACTCGATGAGCGCGTCGAAAAGGTGCTTGTCATCGGCGAGCGCTTGGACGAAGCCGCGGACATGGACCGGATCTTCCCCGGTCTCCCGGCAGACCACCACATTGTGGAAGATGGCCTGCTCATCCGGCTTTGGCAGGGCCACGTCGATAGCTTTGGCAGGGTTGGCGCTTGCGAGTGCGCACAGCAGGGCAAACAAGAACAGTCTCATTTCGTCGGACTCCCCAGGTTGTCTCCGAGACTGTTATAACATGCTCGGAAGATTACTCAAAAGTGCTATACTCGCTCTCATGGCTCAAAAAGACTTAGACAAAAAGGCTATCGCTCTGCATAAAAAGCTCGGCGGCAAGATACGCATCGCGCCGGCCCGGGCCATAAAAAGCAAAGACGATATGTCGTTGGTGTACACCCCGGGCGTGGCCGCAGTCTCGTCTTTGGTGGCCAAAAACCCCAAGCTTGCCCGCGACTATACTATTAAGGGCAAGATGATAGCGGTTGTAAGCGACGGCTCGGCTGTGCTGGGGCTTGGCAACATCGGGTCCTTGGGCGCACTGCCTGTCATGGAGGGCAAGTGTGCGCTGTTTAAAACCTTTGCCGATGTAGACGCTTTTCCGCTTGTGCTGGACACGCAAGACCCGGACAAAATTATCGAGGCGGTTATGGCCATAGCGCCCGCGTTTGGCGGCATCAACCTTGAGGACATCGCCGCACCCAAATGTTTTTATATAGAGGACGAGTTAAAGAAGCGCCTCAACATACCCGTGATGCACGACGACCAGCACGGCACAGCGATTGTGGTATTGGCCGGGCTTATTAACGCGGCCAAGGTTGCGGGCAAAAAATTAAACGATGCCAACTGCTGGATGGTGGTAAGCGGGGTAGGAGCCGCGGGGGTTGCCATTATGCGGCTTATCAAGCTTGCCGCACCTAAAGTAAATATTATTGCGGTCGACAGCGAGGGCATCGTATGGGAGGGCAGAAAGGGCCTCAATGATACAAAAAAGAAACTTATTAAAGATAAAATTGTTTTTGCCAAAAAGGATGGCGACTTGGGGCATGCGCTTGTGGACGCCAATGTGTTTATCGGCGTATCAAAGCCCAATGTTTTGACCGGACACATGATACACACGATGGCGCCAAAACCTATAATATTTGCGATGGCCAACCCCAATCCTGAAGTAGACCCGGTTGTTGCGCACAAAGCTGGGGCATTGGTTGTTGCAACAGGGCGCAGCGACTACCCAAACCAAATCAACAACTCACTCGCATTCCCCGGGATATTTCGCGGAGCGCTCGACAACAAAGTGCAAAAGATAACCGACGCCATGAAGATAAAAGCAGCGCACAACCTGGCGGCGCTTGTTAAACACCCAACGCCGGCCAAAATCATACCGGGACCATTCGAAAGTGGCGTTGCCTTGGCAGTAGCAAAGGCTATACGATAGAGTGAAAGGGAGGGGCCCTTTGGCCGTCATAACCCATGGAAGACCTGCAACACACCTTTGAGGCGGCCTTTGAGGCCTACAGCGATGAGCTTTTTAGGCATGCGAGCATTAGGCTTAGCGACCGCGAAAGGGCCATGGAGCTGACCCAAGAGACCTTTATGAAGGTGTGGGTATACGCCCAAAAAGGGGGCGATGACATACGCGACTTGCGGCCCTTTTTATACCGCACGCTGCGCAACCTTATTATCGACGAGTACCGCAAGCACAAGGCGGTGTCGCTTGAGGCAATGGCCGAGCGACATGATTCGGATGTCGAGGACTTTTTGACCCCTGACGAGAGCAACACGCTCGAGGCAGCGGTGGGCAGGTTTGAGGGCACACAGGCGCTTAAGGCTCTGGAGCAGTTGGCCGAGCCGTACCGCGAGGCTGTTGTGATGCGCTATGTCGACGGGCTGTCCCCGCAAGAGATAGCCGAGGCAATAGAGGTCAGCGAAAACGTCGTGTCGGTGCGCGTGCACCGCGGGCTCAAAAAACTTAAGGCAATGCTCGACGAGCAACACTAGTATGGACAAACTCACCAATATACAAAACGAGGCACACAAACTCCGGATGACTCCGGCCGAAAAAACCGCTATGAAAGCCCTTCTTCGTAAATACTACGAAGGGCCCGCGCGGCCTATTTCTAGTCCCTATTTTTCTTTCTTTGCCCTGCGTAGCTTTAGCGGAGTGGGGACGTATCAATTTTTGCACGCGCGCGTGCTGGCACCCTTGGCGGTGCTTTTGGTGGTGTTTGCAGGAGCGGGCACAGCTGCTGCCGCACAGGGCTCTTTGCCTGGCGACCTTTTGTACCCGGTCAAGGTGTCTATTAATGAGAGCATCGAGGTTGCGCTTGCCACAACCCCTGTAGCTAAGGCCGAAGTATCGGCTAAGCTTGCCGAGCGCCGCGTCGAGGAGGCCGAGACACTGGCCGCGCGCGGTGACTTAGACACCCAGACTGGCCAGGCGCTGGCCGCCAACTTTGAGGCGCACGCACAAAGCGCGCAAGACTCCGCCGACACTGTTGCAACCGACGACCCGGCTGCAGCGGCACAGCTGCGCACCAACCTTGACTCGAGCCTGTCGGCCCACGGAGCTATTTTGGCGACACTCAGTGGCGGCACGACAGAAAATAAAGAAGCGACCGATGTCGTTGCAACGGCGGTGTTGGCTCGTGCGGACAGCGGCACGCCTGTCGCACTTGGCGCGAGTTTGGCCAAAACCGCCGGGTCTGCTAATCAGGCTATGACTATGTCGGTGAGCGTTGCAAGCAGCGCCGAGGCCACCGACACTGCGTCTTTGGGAGATGCCGCTATAAAGAACGAGGAAAATCCTAAACAAGAGGCCGCTGCGATTAAGATCCAGGTGCGCGCCGCGCAAGAGTTGGTTGACGCACGCGAGCAGTTTGAGGCGGGCAAAGACAAGCTGGATGACACGTCGATAACACAGGTGTCGGGCGAGTTTGTAGAAATAGACACGCTTATGGACGAGGGTAGCACCACGCTTGCGGTCAACGATTACGCGGGCGCTACTGCCAAATTTAATGAGGCGCTTAAACTGTCGATAAAGCTCGAGGTGCTTTTAAGGGCGCAGTCTAAACTGGACCGCAATATTATTACGCCGGTACTAGACCAAGAAAATGAGGACGATGGCGATAGCACAGGCGGCGCGCATATACTCCCTGCCGTACTCAACGCGCACTAGCGCTCTACCCAAAGGTAAACGTATACGCCTGCAGCACTCCTGCGGGCACAACTAGTTTAAGCGTGTGACTTTGTTTGGTGTTTGAGTCAATGAGCCGGTATAGCCGCGGCTCTTGTATATGTACGGTGCCCTGCGCGCTCACATCCATACCCTGGTCGGCGCTTATGGGTTTGCCGTCTACTAGCACCTGCACATCAGCGCCTTGTGGCGAGCTTGCGACAAAGTACACACCCTTGGCGTCGTAGGTGTACTCGATTTGTGCGGCGCCCTGGCTTTGCGCAAAGTCTGCCCCTATGTCCCACGTGCCTCCCAGGTAGAGCGTGTTTAGTGCGGCGTCTGCCGGCAGCACAAAGTTTTGCACGCCCGCCTTGCCCGCAGACCCGTTGCCTAGGTATTGGTTGCGCGAGTAATTAAAGTAGGTTTCGGGGCTGCCGGCATCGATGTTTTGGCCGATGTCGACAGTACCCGTTGGGATTTTGGACGGGTCTTCGCCCAAGGTCGTGGCGCGCTCGCGCAAGAGCGTTTGTATAGTCGCCTCGGTATCTGCATAGTTGCCCTCGCCTATATTGTGCTCGCGCACCAAGCCGTCGGTGTCGATAAGGTACTCGGCGGGCCAATACTGGTTGTGGTAAGCAGTCCAGGTGTTGTAGTTGCTGTCGAGCACCACGGGATAGGTAATGGCAAACTTTTTTACTGCAGCCTCTACGTTGCTCAGAACCTTTTCGAACCCAAACTCCGGCGTGTGCACGCCCACAACGGTAAAGCCGTAGTCTTTGTATTTGTTGTACCAGGCCTCGAGGTAGGGGATAGTGCGCTGGCAGTTAATGCAGCTGTATGTCCAAAAATCAACGAGCACTACTTTGCTGCCCACAAACTCGCTGAGCGTTGTCGAGGCAGGCGTGTTTATGTAGCCGTCGGGTGAGACAAGCTCCATCGCCATCGGGTAAATTTTTGAGTTGACGTCAAAGTTAGCCGAGTGCGTGCCTGTTTGCAAAGTAACCGCGCCGGCGCTCCCTACGCTCGAGTGCGACGCCTTGCCCGACTCGAGGTACCAAATAACGCCGCCAATAAGTACCAGGGCGATAGCGAGCGATACGTTGCGCTGGGTCGGGGTCATATTATTTCAGAAAGAGGTTGTTAATAAAGTCAAAGTTGCCTATGAGCGAGAGGTTTTGCGTAAAGACCAACACACCGAGCGCTACAAGTATGATACCAAAGGCCATGTTGACGTACTTAAACTTGTCGCCCATGCGCGCTATTAGGGCCGTGGCCTGTGCGGTAAACGCGCCCACAACTAAGAACGGGAGCCCCAGGCCCAGCGCGTAGGCAAGCAATAAAAAGAATGCCGACACCGGGGCCGAGGCCGCAAGCCCCAAAATGCTCCCTAATACTGCGCCTGCGCAGGGCGTCCAGCCTACGGCAAACGCCGTGCCAAAGACAAACGATGTTAGCAGGCGCGAGTTAAACTTTTTGCGCACCGCAAGTTTGTGGTCGCGCTCAAGGTAGGGGATCTTAAGCAGGCCTACAAGGTAAAGCCCAAAGAAAATAATGACCAACCCGCCCAGGCGCGACAGCCAGCTTTGTACCTCAAAGCCCACGGTGTAGAGCGCCGTTTGGAGCAAGATGCCAAGCAATGCAAACACGGTCGAAAACCCGAGCACAAAAAATACCGAGTTTATAAATATGTCGCGGCGTTTGGTTGGCGAGTTTGGGTCGCTGCTGCCGGCCAGGTACGCCAAAAAGCCCGGGATAATGGGCAGCACGCACGGGGCTAAAAAACTTACAATGCCTGCTACAAACGCCGTGCCTAAGAAGAGGGTGCTCACAAGACTATTGTAGCAAGTACGGACAGGTGGTCAGAGAGTTGGTCGCGCAAGACCTGGGTTGAAGCCTAAGACTGACAATGGCATATGCTCAGTATAGGTGCAAGTGCTCCCTGGAGGCGCTATTGCATTTTATATAACCTATGGTATAAACTACATAATCTCAGTTCTTTTCGGGAGCCTGTCACCAGGGCTTTGAGGGAATCGCCCCAAGAGTGAGCTAGTCCGCGAGACTGTGGGAGAGTCCCATGATCGACAAAAAGACCCTTGGGCAGCATGCCCGTAAGGAACACCTCGTGTTGAATAACAACCTGGAGCAGGACGATGGAGACCTGTTTGAGGTGATGGATTGGATCCACGATTATGTGGATGCTTGCTACTTCTTATCGATCAGCCCTTTGCGCGATCTGCGCCGTGTGTTCCCGGACTACAGGTGGGAGTATTGCGCGACAGGCAACTTTCGCGATGTCCAGGATTTGGTTGGCCGGTCAGACTTCATCTGGCAGGCCAACATCTCTCAGCTTGGCGATGGCGAGTATGAACTGTTTGTGGCGACTCGCAAGATTCGGCGGGACGCTAAGAAGTTCGTTTTCGCCGGGAAGAAGAAAAAATCGCAAGTTACAACAAAGCTGATTGAATTTGCTCAGTCGTGTAACGCAGAGGCTATCTTCTGCGACCTGCTCGACATCATGTAGCGCCGCGTTTGCTTGGAAGGGAAAAGACCGCTAGCGAAAGCTGGCGGCCTTTTTATTAGTCCCGTTTTAGTGTAAATTGCATGGGTAAGGAGAGGTGGCTGAGCGGCTGAAAGCAGGGGATTGCTAATCCCCCATACGGGGTAATATCCGTATCGAGGGTTCGAATCCCTCCCTCTCCGCAAATAGTTTTACAAGTTCTGTGTTGCGGCGTAAGGTTTTTCTATTTCCTGCTGCGTTGCTTGACTCCACTGGTTGCCCGCCGGCTGCCCAAAAGCGGTATGCATCGCCGTTTTTGGGTTCAACATATCGACTGCTGTTCTCAGTGAAGAAGGGGCCACATGCGCATAGCGCATAGTGGTTGAGATGCTCGAATGTCCCAACAGGGCCTGTACTGCGTGGAGTGGCGCCCCTTTCATGGCCAGTTGCGAGGCGAAGGTATGCCGTAGGCTGTGCCAAGTGAACTTACGCAGTCCCGCCCTAGAGCGTATCTCGTCCAGCCGCCGGATGATGTACTGGCTGTCGAAAGGCTTTCCGTCACCGTCTGAGAATACATACCCAGTATCCTTTCTGCGCCTGAAGAGTACACCGTACACGTCTATGTCTATCGGAATGTGCCGCTCGCGGTTACTCTTTGGCGATTCGAGCTCCTTTGTGCGGTCATTAAGCGAGTGTCGCACAGTAACGGTTCGGTTCTCCCAATGTATCGACGACCACTGCAGGCCTCTCAACTCCCCCTGACGCATCCCGGTACGAAGCGCGGTCAATATCATGTCCTGCATGACCCCCTCTGCCTTTGAAGTGAGGAGTGCGCATTCATCTGGCGACAAGAAGGCGGTTGTAGGTGGTGGGCATCTGAGTAACACTATCTTCGGTTGCACCCCTTGGATCTTGTGCCATTCGTATGCGGTCCTTAGGCACTTGCCTAACACTGCCAGGCGGTTGTTTACCGTCTTTGCCTTTACGCCCTGTTTAAGTGTCTGTGCTTTGAACTGCTCGATATGATGCGTGGTGA
>DASYIO010000079.1:0-6244 GCA_035997465.1 Minisyncoccota bacterium
TAAAGGGTATGTACGTGCCGTCTTTAAGAATATGAAAATCTTTAAAAACCTCGAAGGGCTTGCGCACCAAACGCTCACGCCGCCATTTTGTTTTAAACTCCTCATCTATTGGCCACCCCTTGGCATGCAGCTCATCAAATAACTCTTGGCTCACGTACAAGTCAACATCAGGACTTTGGCGCACATCCCACACGGCCATGCATGACCCGCCCATTACCAAATACTCACCCTCGGGCAAAGACAAGCCTTTAATAGTGGCCAGTGTCTCGAGCCGGTTCATGCGCTTGTTGTACCCTGCCTCAATTCTTGGCGCAGTCGCATCCACAGCTTGCCCAATTCGTTGCTGCCGACTCCGTCTTGCCCTATGCCCCACACAGGGTCGGGGTAATTTTTAATGATGAGACTGTCCTCGGATGCTAACAACTCCTCCCGCACATCGTCATGCTGTAAAGCTTTGGCGCGGCAAATGTCCTCCATAACCGCAAAACGCCTTTCGTTAAAATCCGGCAGCTGTTGCACCTTGTATTTTTGAGACGCGTTCCAGGCCAATCTAGCGCTACGCGCAGTCTTTATCTCTTCAATAACGGCCGGGTCGCTGTAGCGCTGGCAATGGTACGCATGCTCGACGGTTGGATACACCACTCCTTTATATTCGACGGCATGAGCCGAAAAAGCGCTGAAGTAGCGCTCGTATAAATCAAAGGGGTAAATCTTCTTGTCCATACTCCACTACTTTACCTCTAAAACGCAAAAGCCGCTCCGGTGGTGTCCGGAGCAGCACATATTCGGACGAGCTGATGTCATAAGGCAGAAAACATTGCCCATGCCCGTTCTCGCGACCTGGTCGCCTCATGGAAAGCCAATATGCCGAGAATGCTCCCGTCCATGATCGGCAGTCCGGGGGGCGACACGATTGTCCTCGGATGAAGTTCGGCCAAAGGCAAAACGCGGAACGGAGCATGGACGATGACGAGCGTCTTGAGTGCCGTCTGGCTAGTTTTTTGCGCCCACTGTTCGGCTTCCACCAGGGTGACAAACGGAGCAAAGGTAACCGTCCTTACCCCCTCGACACCGGTGTATACCGGCCACGAAAGATAGAGCTGCACGGCAAATTTGCCGTCGCGGGTCTCGTCGGACATGATACGTCTCCCGGGCCGGGATGGCCATCTGACTCAATCATATCAAATGAGAACAAAAACAAAAGCCGCCTTACGGCGGGTTTTTGTTACGTAATTAACTACGTAGTTAAAAATTGTCGAGCTCGCCCATGGCCTCGTCGATAGATTTCATAGCTGGGGTTGCCGTGGCCGTAGCATCGTGGCTGCCGTCCCAGCCCTGGGCCGCCGAGCCGCCGGTGTCTTGGTGGCGCGTGCCGCCTACCGGCTCGTTGATTTTCAGGTTAACGCGGGCGCTGTGCTTCATCCCAACTACGCGCAAGAGTGTGCGGATGGCCTTAGCTGTGTTGCCCGAGCGGCCAATGACCTTGCCCATGTCCTCGGCGTTAAGGTCGAGCGTAAGCAAAACACCCATCTCGTCGACAACTCGCGTAATTTTAACGTCCCCGGGATGCTCGACAAGCCCTTTGATAACAAACTCCAAAAACTCCTGGTCTTTCTCTGTGGCCATAACGGGATATTTAGTTTGGTTAAAAAACTACTCTGTAATTGTATCAGCGGGAGCTTCGGCCGCAACGTCGTTAGCCACAGGCTCTTCGGCAGGCGCTTCAGCAGAAGCGTCTTTTTGCGGCTCGGCGCTTGCTGGCGCTTGCGAAGGAGCTTCGGCCGGGGCCTCTACTTTAGCAACAGTCTTTTTAGGGAGTACGTTTATCTTCTTGCCCTCGATAATGCCCTTGGATATTAAAAGGTTATGCACCGTGTCAGAGGGCTTGGCGCCATGCTGTATCCAGTGCTTGATGCGGTCGGCCTTAAGATCGGCAGTGTTAACGCGCGGGTCATAGCTCCCTACCATCTCGAGGTAGTTACCAGCCTGGATCTTTTCTTTAGAGTCGATAACAACCACGCGGAAAGAGGTGTCCTTTTTCTTGCCTACGCGGGTAAGTCGGATGGATATCATGTCTTAAAAATAGCCCCTAGCGGGCTGAGGCCCTACTTTATCAGATGGGGCTAAGGGGGTCAACCTCTATATATAGAAGGACTACGGGGCGGGCGGCGTGTCGGCAGCGGGCTCGGGGGCAGTGTCGCTTGTAGAGGAGTCGCTGGACGGAGTCTCTGCGGGCGGCGTTGACGACGCAGTATCGTCGCTTGGAGTATCGCCCACGTCGGTCGGCGGCGTATCACCACCCGACATGTGCTCGTGCTCGGCCAAGAGCTCGTTGACGCGCTGGCGTATCAGCTCCTCTATCTGCTCTTGTGTAAGAGGCACCTGGGGCTGGGCGGTGCCCGCGTCCACATTATCGGACACCGCACTCGACGTACTTGTTACTGCCGTAGTTGTGGCTTCGGGGGTTGAAGCGGGCTCGGTGGGGGCCTTAACGGGCAGCGGCACGACTGGAGTATATCCAGGCAACGTTTCTGTCTTTTCGTCGAGGAACGTCCCTACTAACCCTCCATAGACCGTCGCCACCTGCTTTTGTGATATTTGTTTGCGCGCAATATCCTGGCTTTCCTTAAGCCTGTCCTCTTCATGGCTCACCAGGTCACGCAATTGGACGGTAACATACAGCCCCAAGTCGCGCCCGCCTAAAAGACTCTTGGAGACTTCGAGCGACTGCTTTTTGACCACGTCGCGCCAGACCGCATCGGCGACATCTACGGTGCTGAGCGTATACGAAACATAGTACGCATCGACGTCCTGCGAGACCGCGGTAATGTCCACGCGCGGCGTATATAAAGAGAGGTCGAGCCGCGCCAGATAGGTGTTGTCTACCGACACGGCCTTCTGCTGGGTAGAAAGCACCGCCTGCGGGTTGGTAGCAGCAAACGTGACGCCGCCCCCCAAAAAGAGCACGCCCAAAGCTATGGGCACCGCATTGTTATATGTGATGAAATTAATCAGCGGCTTCATATAGAAAGTATAACGCGGCCGATAAAGTCGCCCGGCTGCACCGCGCCAAAGAGCCGGCTGTCGGAGCTGTCGCGGCGGTTGTCGCCCAGGACAAAATAGTCCTCAGGACCCAGCTGCATCTCAAAAGTCAGCCCGTTGCTCCCGTCCCCAAGTTCGATACTTGATGTGGCCGCTGCGCTGCGGACAACTACCTTATCAGCAAGCACACTCACATGTTCGCCCGGCAGACCGATTACCCTTTTGACATCGATCTCGCTGGTGGTATTTTTTTTGTGGGGATTGTAAAAGACGATAAGCTCGTCTCGCCTGGGGGCTATAAAGCCGAGCGAAAGCGTATCTACAGCTATAAGTTCGCCGTTTTGCAAAACCGGATACATCGAGCTGCCTTGCACCCTGTAGGGGCGGATTATGAACGGCAATGAAAGTATTGCCGCGAGCGCCGCCGTGCCAAGGAGTATGCGGAAAGTTTTCATATTTATTGTTCCATGCCAATCATAAATACAGAGCCGCCGCTTACCGTGCACGAAGTGCAAGGGGTGTACGTAATCGCAATGATCCCTTGGGCGCCATTACCGCCGGCGCCTCTTGTACTACCGGCGCCCGTCAACGTGCCTCCTCCGCCTCCGCCTCCGCCATACGATCCGCCGGCGCCGCCAACACCGGCGACAATACCGCTACCTCCTCCCGCTCCCCCGCCGCCGGAACCGTGCGTGGAATCCCACTCTTGCCCGTTGCCTCCGGCGCCGCCGGTTGTCGCACCGCTGCCGCCCAAGCTTCCTCCTCCTCCACCGCCGTTCGTACCGGCTGCGCCGCTCGAGGGAAAACCTGATGCAGCGCCGGCGCCTCCTCCGGTCCCGGCACTATTATTACCTCCGGCACCGCCCACGTTAGTAGTACATGATGCGCCTGCGCTACCGCCGCCCGATCCGCCGCCGCCGCCGCCGCCTCGCGTTGAGGAAACACACTGGCCATCACCACCAGTAGCACCTACTCCGTGGAGGCCCGCCGCGCCCCCGCCTCCGCCTCCGCCTCCGTTGGCGTTAGCGCCGGTACCGCCGCTTCCTCCGCTGTATTTGGCGGCGCCTACGCTTGACGCTGAAGAGCCTCCTGCGCCCTTAGTTCCATTGCTCACTAATCCGCCGCCGCCGCCTTTTGCACAGACCTCCGCAGTTTGGGCGGCGTCACAGGTAGTACCGGTGCCGTTAAATATCGTATCGCCGCCGCCGGTTCCTGACCCGCCGCTTGCGGCGCCACTTCCCAATGCTCCAACCTGCACAGTAATTGTTGCGCCGACGGTAAGCGTCATGTTTGAGGTCGAGGCATACGCCCCGCCGCCGCCGCCGGGACCGGTTGCTGTATTGGCAGCCGTACTGCCACCCCCGCCGCCACCGCCTATCACTTCGACCAGGTTATTCGCAGAGTTCCAATCGCTCGGTACCAACCAGGTGGTGTCAGAGGTGACAAAGACGATCGTCGCCGCGGCATTAGCACGCGGTAAGCCATTAAGCGCAATGCCACCCGCATATATAAGGACTACGGCCAGGGGCGCCAGCGCGAACTTCCACCTCCAGATTATTTTTAAGAATCGCATCGTAGTATTTTAGAAGTTAAGCACCGAGGAGCCGAGCACTTTGGGAGTCGAGGTACCGTTGGTCGCCAAAAAGGTCATCACATCGCACTTGTTGGCGGCGGCGGTAAGCGTAGGCGCCGTGCCTGCTGGCCACATGAGCGTGGTGCCGTTCGGCCACGTTATGGTGCGGCTACCGGTGGCATCTTGGCATAGCACCAGGCGCAGGGTCGAGCCCGGGATGTAGTTGGCAAAGGTGATGGTACGGTTGCCGCCTAAGGTCACCTGCTGCTGATTGCCGTTGAGCCAGTCTATAGCGATGGTGCTGGTATCAGTGAGCGCCTTCTCGGATGTGACGATAGAGCCGTTTGCGCCGACCGATATTGCGGCAAAGGGCGTTGATGTGCCGTTGACGCCGAGTCTGTTTTCGACGATGGCGTTGCCCTGGCCCGACGGAGTGCCTGCCGCACAGCCGTTGGTATTGGACGAGCCTCCGGCGCAGACCCACAGGTTGCTGTCGTTAAAGAGCGCATCCTTTCCCGACTGGTAGTAAAACGCGTCGCCCACGCTCGATGTAAGTGTTTGCGCGTAGTTGCTGTCGTCGTAAGCAATGGCCTGCTGCGCAGTCGACACCGCAGCCTTAAGCGATAAGAGCCAGCCCGGGCTCGTCGTCCCGATGCCGACGTTGCCGCTAACAGGCGCGAGAACAATATTTTTCCACGCGACGCCTGTTGACACCGCGCCAATGACACCCGCATCAATACTTTCATCGTAGCCGAGCACAAGATGCTTGTTCGGGCTTGTTCCCCCATTGAGGCTTAGCGCATAGGACAAATCGTTTGTGTAGGCTGTTGACGCGTTTACCGTGAGCTTACCGGAGGTTGTCGTCGTGCCAATGCCGACGTTGCCGGTGAAGTATGCAGTGCCGGTCGTCGTTGAGTTGCCCGACACAGTGAGGCCAAACGTGCCATTGCCGATTGTTGATGAAGCAAATGCCGTGAGCCCGCCGTTAAACTGCGTCAGCGTCGTTGTTGCATTCCCTGCTGCATAGAACGGATATGCGGCACCCGCGGCCGGCGCACCGGTGAGCTGTGAGTACGGGAGCAAGAGATTGTTGAGAGCCGTGATCGAGTTGACCGAAGTGGTAGCCTCCAAGTCGGTGATGAAGCGCGAATCAAAGAGCGAGTTGAAGGTCGTTGTGTATATGCCGTTGGTAACAGTGTCTGCGTTGCCGGTGAGGCTGCCGGTTACGTTGCCCACCACTCCGCCGTTGGCCTTCAACGAACCACCGACATTTAATATTGAAGAGATAGTTGATGAGCCGGTAACGGCAAACGAGGTTGATGTCGCGCCCCCGTTAAACGAGAGGCCGGTTGTGGTGGCGTTTGAGGGGAACGGGTAATCGAATGCTGTGCCTGCGCCGCCCGGCAAGGCGTAGTCGACACCTGGGGTCGCGGCAGAGAGCACACCGCCCGAAGACATAAGAAGACCGCTAAGCGAGGTGTTGACGGTGCCCAAGTTAGGAAGCTCGGTCAGGCTTGGGATGCTTGTAAGCGTCGTTAGGTAATCGGACACATGCGTATCGGTGTAATACTGGTTGCTGCCCTCGGTCAAGTCGTCAGTCGATTTAAAGCCAAAAGACGTATCGAACAT
>DASYIO010000080.1:0-1869 GCA_035997465.1 Minisyncoccota bacterium
CGGTGCGACCAGGAACTTTACGTTCAAGGTCAACATCCCGACCGGTACTGACAACGCTGCTCTTGGCGCACGCATCACAGGCCTTAAGTGGGACACTGTAGATCGCGACGCTATGGCAAACCTCTACGACTTCGACATGAGCGACTTTACGACCGATACGGTCACTGGTCTCTACATCCGCTAAGTTGAGAGTTAGTTAGCCGCTTGGGGTAACCCAAGTAGCAACAAAAACTCCCCCGCAAGGGGGAGTTTTTGTGTGTAGGGGTGGGGATAAGCCAGGCGGGGTGTCAAAAATAAGACTGTACTATTAGCAGTGCAGCGTTTTTACTATTATCTTTAGAATATTTATCATGTCTCTTGCTCTATCCACGCAGCGCATCAAGCTTATTGTCGTTGCGTTTGCCCTCGTTCTTTTATCATTTGCCTTTGCTCCACACAGCGCGCATGCGGCTGTAGTGTCTCTTTCAACGGCGACTACGAGCTCCAATAATGCCTCGACCACACTCGCCAAGGTCGGTGATGTTATTTCCTACCGGATCGTTTTGACCGGCGGCGTACCTTCGGCAACCACTACTCCGGTTATCAATATACTTGGTACCGGTACCACGAGCATGGTGTCTTCCTCGGGCGGCTCTTGGATCTACTCGACTACGACCACTAATACGACCACGTGGACTAACGGTTTCGTGCCTTTCTATATCGCATGGGGCGGTTCTTTAGGTGAGTCCACAACGACCATCGCCTCTACTAGTCTTACGAGCGCTAACGTGCGGTTCGACAAATCGGTACCGACGATATCATCTATAACGTCTGACGCGACCGCCGCAGGAGTGCTTAAGGTAGGCAACACTATTGTCTTTACGCTTACTCCAGGGGCAACAGAGTACGCTGCAACTGTAGCGGGCTTGTACAATGGGCAGTCGCTTACGTGGAGCACGGCCAACAGCGGAGCCACCTTTACAGCGACGTATACGGTAGGAGAGGGCAATACCGACCAGGCCTCGGCACTCCAGATCTCGGGCGTTGTCATTACCGACGCGGCAGGCAACGCAAGTACCGCAGGTGCTGGCAGCGATGTCCTTAAGACTATCGACGCCAATAGCCCAGCTACACCTACGGCCAGCTTGCCCTCGGGCTCGAGCATATCCGGTACAGAGCACGTAGTGCTTACGTCTACCGGCTCTGACTCGATACGCTATACCAAAGACGGCACGTCTCCCTCATGCTCGACCGGGTTCCTCTTCTCAGGCTTTGCAGCAGTAGGCGGCTCTGAAACTGTCATGGCTATAGGCTGCGACACGGCTGGCAACAGCTCGGCAGTCGCCACGTTTAGCTACTCGCGCCATGGCGGTGGCGGTGGCGGCGGTAGCAGCCATCGCTCCAACGTAGTCAGCTCTGCCTCGGTCACGACGACCTCGGCCTCGACTCCATCAACAACAGGAAGCGCCTCGGGCAGCTTCTCGCGTGACCTTGAGGTAGGTGCCTCCGGGGCGGATGTTATGGCACTCCAGGTTTGGCTTAACGCGCACGGCTTTACCGTAGCGGCAAGCGGCCCCGGCTCTATGGGCCAAGAGACGATGACTTTCGGCTCTCTTACAAAGGCTGCGGTTGCTAAGTTCCAGGCAGCGCACGGCATATCGGCGATAGGGCGCTTTGGCCCCATGACCCGTGCGGCGCTCTCATCGATGTAATATCCAGTACTTGGGTACAAAAACTCCCCGAAAGGGGAGTTTTTGTTGTGATACGATAGGGGCCATGGACCAGCGCGGCAAACGCAGCTTCTCTCGCTTTTTGTACGTATTTATCGTCATTATCGCCGTGGCGTTTGGCGTGCTGGCCTGGGCCGGAGCGCACATGCAGAAAGTAAAC
>DASYIO010000081.1:0-2527 GCA_035997465.1 Minisyncoccota bacterium
CGTGGGACTGCTGATACAGACGTCTGTTTGCCATTGGAAATCACCGTTGGTTGATAGTATCGACCACGGTGATTTTCACATGGACTTCGTCTCTAAACGCACGCCCCGGCTAAAGCCGGGGGTTTATGGGATTAATACAAAAGCTCCCGAGACAATCCCGGGAGCTTTCTGAAGGTCCAACCTTGATATTTTTTGCTTAGGCCTGCTCCGGAGCTGCGGCCCAGGCTGCGTCGAACTTATTCTTCCACTCCACCATCTCGGGCGCATCAGGCGCCATGGCCTTAATAGTTGCGGCCATCTCGGGGTGAGCTTCCTCGACGTGTGCCATGCCTTTGCCAATCATCTCCTCGGAGGTTGCCGCGCTCATCGATGCGTCGCACGAGCCGCCCATATCCTTACATGTCATCGTTTTCATAAAACAAATTCGCTTAGTTAGTTAATCGAGCCCAGTCAGTGTACTACACAAGCGTCTAGAGGATAACCCGTGTGACAACCTAAATACTCTGTGGTATCGTTTTTTGCAACCGCAAAGAACGCGGAGCACAAAGGGAGCTAGGGATGATCATTAAAAACCAAGCAACGTTCCCTATCATTGCTTTCGTGCAAGTTGGGGACGCTATCGGAAGCAAGGTGACAATTCTGCCGCGAGGCCAGGCCGACCTGCGAGGGCCGGCAGGAGACGACAGCCTGGCTAATGTCGACAGCGATGTCGTTTGTCACGACGCCATCAAAACGAGAGAAGCTCTCCACGTTTCGCTTGGACAGCCCATCTCTATCTCGCCCATCCACGACAAAGAGCGGCGCTGCCAAATCCGTATCCGCCACTACCGCGACAGGCCATCTTCTGCCGGATGAGTCCCGGCCACATGTTCGCACACGCCCTCGTAAGGGGGCGTTTGTCGTTATCAGCCTTGACTTTTTTAATATTTCTTATATCGTATCAATCGAACGCACCTTGCCCAATACCCGGGAGAGCAGAGATGGCGGACCTAGACGAAGTACAGCGCGAGAGAAACACAACCGGCCAGGCAACCCCGGCGAGAGATATCACCGAGGCCGAGTGGAATGAAATCGAAGCGACATTTGTGGACAACAAGACGAGGGAGTTTCTCCTGGCTATCAAGTCCCTTAGGGGCCTCCGCAATAAGCCTACAACCGCAGACAAGTTGCTGGGTCCGCGCGCACATTCGGGCAATGAGAAGATGAACGAGATCTTTGCCCGCTGCGGCATTTGCTTTCAGTTCACCCGGATTGGCCCGATAGCCCAAGGTGACCGCAACAGCCGCAAACTGGCCCTCGTTCGCTGGCCTCGAGAAAAGAAGACCTAGACCGTTACACCAAGGAAAGACCGCCCACCGGTCCCCCACGGTGCGGCGGTCTTTCTTATTGCCAAAGCGGGACAATTGTTCCCAAAACTTTGTCCACAGCTAATTTAGCTGGACTTTATACTAAGTCAGAGTATTTTTATACTAATTACTATAAGTTTTATATTATTGTGGCTACCGGCAATACTTCGCTTAAGAATTTTTTAGAGATCCCCTACGACGAATTAGAGTCCCTAAATCTCGCCGCTGGTGTAGACGCCACCAAAAAGTCCCAGGCTGAGCTTAAAAAGCAATACACCGCCTGGCTTTTAAAAGAAAAACGAATAAAGGCCGTTACGCTCCTCTTTACCGACATCGAAGGGCGTTTGCATATGCTCGACTACGACAAAAAGTTTTTGCTCGATAGTTTAGAAAACCTGACCTTTGATGGCTCATCTATCCGAGGCTTTAGCGCCCAGCACGAAAGTGACCTGCGGCTTGAGGTCGACTTCTCAAGCATACGCTACTTCCCCGCTGACATATTTGGTCCGGGCAAAGTCATATTTTTTGCATCGGTACTAAACCGCGACCGCACGCCCTACCATAGCGACTTTAGAGGCCAGCTGCGCGCGTATACCGAGCGACTTAAGAAAAAAGATGGTCTTACCGCCTTTGCCGCCCCCGAAATAGAGGGCTTTTTGGTAGACGCCGTAGGCGCCGAGCAAGAGTACGACGTAGACAAAGGCTTTAAGCTTATTTCGACCGGCGGGTACTATCACAGCTTGCCGCAAGACAAGCTGCGCGTGTTTATCGACAATGCCGCCGAGGCTCAGCGCGCCATGGGCTTTAAGAACGAAAAAGACCACCCCGAGGTAGCGCCCAGCCAGTTTGAGATGAACTTTAGCTACGCCGAGGTCGTGCGCGCCGCCGACAACATCCAGCTGTACAAACTTATTTGCCGCCAGGTGGCCCGCAACATGGGGCTTACCGCCACCTTTTTGCCCAAGCCGTTTGTGGGCATCAATGGCAGCGGCATGCACACCAACTTCTCGCTGAGCAAAAACGGCAAAAATATATTCCACGATGCTAAGGGGCAAGACGGCTTGTCTAAGCCCGCATGGGACATAGTCCTGCGCCTCTTAAACCACGCGCCCGAAATTTGCCTCATCCTTAACTCCTCGGTCAACAGCTATAGGCGCCTAGACCCGCACTTTGAGGCCCCC